>NZ_JBNHFI010000011.1:0-204335 GCF_059090085.1 Arthrobacter sp. K4-10C
GGACTCAACCCACTCCGCAGTCTCTTCCGGATCACGATCAGGCAGCTGGTTAGTCAACCCGCTGAGGATATGGGAGGTATCTTCTCCTGCAGCCACGGGAGCCTCATTTCATCGTCGAATGGCCCATGTTTTCGTATTGTGGGAAAACATTCTTGCTCTACGAGATTAGCGACGCATGTCCGCGAGGGTCAACAAGGCGAGCCCGCCAGCTGTGGTGAAGCGCTCCGGCGCCCCCTGCGAACCAATTGTGACCGGAGGGCGGCCTGTCCTCCCGCTTGACCGCTGGTGACGCAGGTCATACTCTTGCTTTCACTGTTCAATATCCTGCTTCCGCACAGTGGAATAACAGAAGCGACGCAAGGCCGGCCCACCATCCCGGATCCTCCCGGAACTGAGACACCTATGCAGCTTGCTCCACCGGCTGGCATTGACGCGCTAGCAACACATTCAGACGCGCTAGCAACACATTCAAGGAGAACATGGTGAACCATGCACGTCCCGCCGGCCGCGTCGCCGTTGTCACCGGGGCCGGCTCCGGCATCGGCCGGGAGGTGGCCCGGCAGATGCTGGCCGACGGGTACCGGGTGGCTCTCGGAGGGCGCCGGGAGGCGCAGCTGAATGAAACGGCGGCCGGCAGCCCGGACGCGCTGGTGGTGCCGTGCGACGTCACCCGGACCGACGACGTCGAACGCCTTTTCGAGGCCGCGCGGCAACACTGGGGCCGGGTGGACGTGCTGTTCAACAACGCCGGCGTCTTCGGTCCGGCAGCCAGCGTGGACGAGATCAGCGTGGACGACTGGAACGCCACGGTGGCCGTGAACCTCACCGGGGCCATGCTGTGCGCCGCGGCCGCCGTCAGGGCCATGAAGGCCCAGGAGCCGCAGGGCGGGCGGATCATCAACAACGGCTCCATCTCAGCGCATTCGCCGCGCCCCCGCACCGTGGCATACACCGTCACAAAGCACGCGATGACGGGCCTGACCAAGAGCATCGAGCTGGACGGGCGGGCCTTCGGGATCACCTGCGGCCAGATCGACATCGGCAACACGGCCACGGACATCATGGACACCATCGGCGTTGGTTCCGGCGCGCTCCAAGCGGACGGAAGCCGCCGGGTGGAGCCAATGTTTCCGGTGGCGGACGCCGCCCGTGCCGTGCTCCTGATGGCCGGCATGCCGCCAACAGCCAGCGTGGGCTCAGTGGTGGTAACGGCCGCGGGCATGCCCTTCATCGGCCGGGGCTGACATCCTTCCGGGGCTGGGGGGCTAGAGGGGTAGGAGTGCCGAAAGGTCCGCGCGCAGTCCCGACGCCGCCACGTTCCCGGCCGCGACGGCCTCTGCCCAGCCCAACAGTCCGGTCACCATCCCCAGCCAGGTGGCGGCGTCGCACTCAATGACATTGGGCGGGGTGCCGCGGGTGTGCCGGGGACCTTCCACGCACTGGGTGACGCCGTAAGGCGGCACCCGCACCTCCACCGAGTTGCCCGGCGCGCGGGCGGTGACTTCCTCCAGCGAGTACCGTACCGCCGTGGCCAGGACGGTGCGGGGCAGGGGAGCGTCCGACGGCGATTCGGCGGCTTTCCGCCACGCCGCCAGTGCCGCTGCGCCTTCCTCCACGTCGATCCGACGACGGGCTACGGCCATGCGTCGAGGCCTCCTTTGTATCAGTTCCGATGTACCACTCAGTCCAGCAGTGCCGATACCGCGGGGCCGAGGCGGATCTTGCCCACCGGCCGCCCTCCGCCCATTACGGGTTCCACGACCCTTTCCAGCACGCCGGCAACGGCCGGGATATCGACCGCGCCGGCTGCAGCAAGGAGCGTCAGTGCCACCAGCGAGGTGGCCCTGACGTTTCCGTCCAGGATCTTGACGGCCACGGAGACTCCCTGCGCGGTGGCCATGGCCAGGACTCCTTCGGCCCCAATCTTGGCAATGATCCCCAGCTCGTCCATCACCATCGTGTTGGCCTCGCCTGCACCCTGCACGGCCCACGGGTAATCCAGCATGGACGTTGCGATGGTGGCGGCCCTGGCGCTGAAACTCTGGTCGCCTGGAGCCTTTGCCAGCTGGGAATAGCCCCTGGCAACGCCTTTCAGCGAGACCGCGGCCACGGGGGCACCACAGCCGTCGATGCCCAGGTGGGCGATCTTCTCGCCCGTGTATTCCTCGATCACCGTGCGGACCCGCTGCTGCAGCGGGTGGTTCGGCTCAAGGTAGCTGTGGGTGTCCCAGCCGTTTTCGGTGCAGGCCCAGAGAAAGGCGGCGTGTTTGCCGGAGCAGTTGAACGCCAGGCGGGACTTGCCCTTTTCCGAGCGCACCAGCCAGTTCCGGGCGGTCTCGTCCTGCGGCCACGCCTCCGGGCACTGGAGCTGGTCCTCCCGGACTCCAGCTGCCTTCAGCATTCCGGCCACCACATCCATGTGGTCCAGCGAACCCGTGTGGCTGCCGCAGGCGATTGCCACTTGGGCTCCCCGCAACGGGACCCCGGACTGCATGGCTGCCAGGGCCTGGAACGGCTTCAGGGCAGACCGCGCATAAATGGGTGTGTTGATGTCGCCCAGTTCGGTGACCACGGACCCATCGGCGGAGAGCAGGACGGCTGAGCCGATGTGCCGTGACTCCACGAAACCGCTGCGCTCGATCACGGCCAGTTCGACGGCGGAGTCCACGGTGAAGGTGGCGTGCGGATTGTGCGGCATGGTGCCAGTCTATGGGCCGCCCCGGGGAATACCGCGGAACGCGGTGCTACTCCACCGTTACCATCACGGACTGCCAGCCGGACGCGCCGTCCGGAACGGGGTCGGCGCGCTTGTCCGTCTGCACCTCGCCGGTGCCGTCCGTGGCCCGGACCTTGACGTAATGCGTGCCTGGCGCCGCATCCCATTCATAGGACCACTGGCGCCACGTAACGAGCGATGCCTCGGTGGAAAGCTTGGCCTCAACCCAGTCAGCATTGTCGATCTGGATCTCCACTTTCGTGATGCCGCGGGTCTGGGCCCAGGCGGTGCCGCCGACAGCGACCTTTCCGGCCGGAACCTTGGCGAACGGTTTGGGCACGTCCACCCGGGCCATCGTCTTGATGGGGCCGCGTTCGGACCAGCCACGCTCGGTCCAGTAGGCCTTGCTGTCCGCGAACCGGGTCACTTCCAGGTCCACCACCCATTTGGTGGCGGAGACGAAGCCGTACAGCCCGGGGACCACCATCCGCACGGGGTACCCGTGCTCCAGCGGCAGCGGCTCATCGTTCATCCCGATGGCGAGCATGGCGTCACGGTCGTCCTGCAGTGCCTCCAGCGGGGTCGAGGCGCTGAAACCGTCGATCGAGGTGGAAAGCACCATATCGGCACCGTCCCTGGGCCGGGCCTGGCGAAGCACCTCCCGGATGGGGAGACCCAGCCACTTCGCGTTGCCTGCCAGGTTGCCGCCCACCGGATTGGAGACGCAGGTGAGGGTCACGTGCGACTCGATCAGGTCGGCGTCGAGCAGGTCCTGGAAGGTGAGGCGCACTTCCTCCTCCACCAGCCCGTGCACGCGGAGCTCCCACTCGTCCGCGTTGATTTCCGGAACGCTGAGGGCTGTATCGATGCGGTAGAAGTCCCCGTTCGGTGTCACCCAGGGTGGTACGCCGGCAACCGCAGACTGCACTCCGGCCGGGACGGCCGGCGCCGATTTGGCCGGGGACGGCAGCTGGAGGGCCTCGCGGGCCCGGGCGACGCTGCTCCTTGCGGCACCGAGCAGCCGGCCACCCGCAGCCGCGATCCCGGCGGCCGTCGCGGTGATGCCGGCCGCTGCGAAAAACCGGCGCCGGCTGGTCCCCGCCTTCCGGCCGGCAGCGTAGGCAGGAGCCTCCGGCCGGGACTTCATCCCGTGCAACGGGGCCAGCAGCAGCCGCAGCATCACCAGGCCCGAGAGCGTCCCGAGCACGCTGGGCACCGCGTCAACAAGGCCGACCCCCGCGCGGGTCACCACGCTTGCCACAATCACAGCGCCCATGAACAGGACGCCCAGGACGCCCAGGACCCACCGCCTGTAGGCAGCGACGCCCAGGACGCACGCGAGCGCGGCAATGGTCAGGCCCATGCCCACGAACAAAGCCGCCTTATCGTTCGTCCCGAACGTGGCGATGGCGTAATCCTTGAGCCACGCGGGGGTGAAGTCGATGAACGTCGAACCCAGGGCGATAACCGGCGTGGCGCGGGCAGTGAAGAAAGCGCCGGCCAGCTCCGCAGCGGCGAGGACGACGGCGGCCGCCACCACCCCTGCCAGCGCGGCCAGTGCGGCGGGACCTTTGAGCCAGTTCCGGAGCTTCATCATGGCAGTAGTTCGGAGCGGTGCCGGCGGCGGACTTGTCGGGGCAGGCGCGAAGGTTCACAGCTTAGGAGCGGGCAGGGTCCACAAAGTACCCTTGGAGACTGTGAAGGTACTCGTCATCGGCCCCGGAGGCCGCGAACACGCCATTGTCCGCTCCCTGCTCGCAGACCCCAACGTGTCCGAGGTCCATGCAGCGCCCGGCAACGCAGGCATCAGCAAGCTGGTCCCCACGCACAACATCAACGGCAACGATCCTGACGCCGTGGCCAGGCTCGCAACCAAGCTCGCCGTTGACCTGGTGGTGGTGGGCCCCGAAGCTCCGCTCGCCGCGGGCGTGTCCGACGCCGTCCGGGACGCCGGGATCCCCGTGTTCGGACCGAGCAAGGCGGCCGCCCAGCTGGAAGCGTCGAAGGCCTTCGCCAAAGAGGTCATGGCCGAGGCGGGCGTTCCCACCGCCATGGCCATGGTGGCCTCCAACGCCGAGGAAGCTTCCTCTGCACTTGATACCTTTGGGGCCCCCTACGTAGTGAAGGACGACGGTCTCGCCGCCGGCAAGGGCGTGGTGGTCACCAGGAGCCGCGACGAAGCCCTCTCCCACGCGCAGTCCTGCTTCGACGCCGGCGGCTCCGTGGTCATCGAGGAGTTCCTGGACGGACCCGAGGTCTCCATCTTCGTGCTCTGCGACGGCCGCAACACCGTGGCCCTGTCCCCGGCGCAGGACTTCAAGCGGATCTTCGACAACGACGAAGGCCCCAATACGGGCGGCATGGGTGCCTATACTCCGCTGGAATGGGCGCCCGAAGGGCTGGTGCAGGAAGTCCTGGAACGGGTGGCCCAGCCCACCGTCAACGAGATGGCCCGCCGGGGCACCCCCTTCGTGGGCGTCCTGTTCGTGGGGCTCGCCCTGACCTCACGCGGGACCCGCGTCATCGAATTCAACGTCCGCTTCGGCGACCCGGAAACCCAGGCCGTCCTCGCCCGCCTCAGGACGCCGCTCGGTTCCCTGCTCCTCGCAGCCGCCAAGGGCGAATTGGACAAGGCGGAAGAGCTGCGCTGGGCGAAGGAAACCGCCGTCGCCGTCGTGGTCGCGTCCGAGAACTACCCGGACACCCCCCGTACGGGCGACCGTATCCGCGGGTTGAAAAAGGTGGAAGCGCTGGAAGGCGTCCACGTCATCCACGCCGGGACGGCCCTGGACGAGGAGGGCAAGGTCATCTCGGCCGGCGGCCGGGTGCTCGCCGTCGTCGCGCTCGGCAGTGACCTGGTGGAGGCCCGCGAACGTGCCTACGACGGCGTGGAGCTGGTCCAGCTGGAAGGTTCGCAGTACCGCAGTGACATTGGAGGAAAAGCGGCGCGCGGGGAAATTACAGTTCCCTTCGGGGCCACCGGTTCCCTGCCCGTGACGAAAGCGAAGGCCTGACATGACGGACACCCCCGCACCCCGCGGCTTCAGCACCAGCACCCTGGACCTGCCGGGCTGGAAACACGTCTACTCCGGAAAGGTGAGGGACCTCTACGAGCCGGCTGACGAGTCCATCCTCCGGCAGGTGGGCCAGGAGTGCGTGCTGGTGGTAGCCAGCGACCGCATCAGCGCCTACGACCACGTACTGTCCAGCGAAATTCCGGACAAGGGCCGCATCCTCACCCAGCTGAGCCTCTGGTGGTTTGACCAGCTGGACGTGGAACACCACGTGCTTGCCTCGACAGTCGAGGCCGGTGTGCCGGCAGAGGTTGAGGGCCGTGCCATGATCTGCAAGAAGCTGGACATGTTCCCGGTGGAATGCATCGCGCGCGGCTACCTCACAGGGTCCGGGCTGGAGGAGTACCGGGCTTCCGGAACCGTCTGCAGTATTCCGCTGCCAGAGGGGCTGGTGGACGGTTCCCGGCTGGAGCACGCCATCTTCACGCCGTCCGCCAAGGCTGAAGTTGGCGAGCATGACGAGAACATCACCTATGACGCGGTGGTTGCCCTCGTGGGGGACGACATCGCCGCCAGGCTGAGCGAGCTTACGCTGAAGATCTACACGACGGCGGAGCGGATTGCGCGCGGGCGCGGCATCATCCTCGCCGACACCAAGGTGGAGTTCGGCTACGATGCCGTTTCCGGGTCGATCACCCTTGGCGATGAGGTGCTGACGCCCGATTCCTCGCGGTTCTGGGATGCCGCGACATACAAGCCGGGCCAGGCGCAGCCGTCCTACGACAAGCAGTACGTGCGGGACTGGTTGACATCTGCCGAATCGGGATGGGACAGGTCGTCGGATACGCCTCCACCGGCGCTCCCCGCTGAGGTTGTTGAGCGTACCCGTAGCCGTTACATCGAGGCTTACGAAAAGATCACCGGCAAAACCTTCGCCTGACGGAGCCCCCAGCTGCTCCCGGCTGACGGGTGGCTTAGCCGGCCTGCTTGGCCGGCTTGCCTGGTGACGCGGCGCGCTTCTGCGCCAGCCTGATCTCCAGGATCGCGTCCAGCGCCTGCTGGACGCGGTCCCCGGCCCCCGCGGCGCTGAAGGCCTTCTGCGCTTCTTCGAGGTGCACCAGGGCTTCGTCGGGTTCGCCGGCCGCCTTGAGGGACTTGCCCAGCAGGAGTGAAACCTCACCCGCCGTGTGCTTGGCCAGGGCGGCGCGTTCGGCATGGATCTCGCGCAGCTTCTCGACGGCGGCAACAATGTCCCCGGTGAGGTAAAGCCAGCGGGCGCGAATGAAGGCGACCTCCAGCTCGTCACTCTTGGTCCCGCTGACAATCGAAAAAGCGAGCTCGGCGCGTTCGATGGAGGACAGGGTTTCGGGCTCCACGATGCCGGCCTGCAGGCGGACGGCGGCCGATGCCTTATTGAAGCGTGCCCACATTTCGATGTCGTTGGCGGGGGACAGCAGTTTGGCTGCCCGCTCGTGGTGCCTGACGCCTTCCACATAGTCGTGGCGCATGAATGCCACGTTGCCGATGACCCACGCCAGCTCGCCGGCAAGCTGCGTCATGGCCTCTTCATCAACCGAGTCATGCAGTTTCTGGCAGTACTTCCACGCCTCGTCAAGGCGCCCGCTCTCTGCCAGGGCCCCGATCAGGACCCGCAGGGCGCCGGTGATGATGGTGGAACTTTTTGGCAGCTGCTCTGACAGCCTGACCGCTTCCATCGCCTCATCAACAGCGGCCGGCAGCTGCCCGCGCCGCTGCAGGACGGCGGCAAGCATTTGGTGGGCGCGGACGCCCAGTCCTACCGACTCCCTGGCCATCGGATGCTCGACCAGCCGCTCGACGATCCGTTGGCACTCCTCGAGGTCGTCGTGCCGCATCAGGCACTCCGCCTGCATGTAGGTCATGTTCCACCACGCGCTCGTGTTCCTGCCTTCGAGCGCGAGTTGTGCGGCAGCGGCGGCGTGGCTGGCTGCCAGCGGATAGTCCCGGAGATCCCAGGCCTGCCTGGCGTAGAGACCGGCCAGGACGTATTCGGCGTCGCTCGCGGAAATCGGCTGGCTCCAGGCCTCCAGGGCCTTGGGTGCCAGCTCCAGCCGGCGGGCCAGTTCCTCGATGACCTCGGCCGTCGGCTCCCTGCGGCCGGTTTCGAGCAGTGAAATGTAACTGGGGGAGTAAAGGTCCTTCCCGAGCTCGGCTTGCGTGAGGCCACGCTCCAAGCGCTCCGCCCGGAGCTTTTCCCCGAATCCATTGCCCACGGGATTTCCTCCTTGTTCCGGACGGGTTCAGAAATAGCGCTTGACAGCGCCTGTGGAAAACATTTTACAATGTATGTCAACAAGGGCAGTGCTGACTTTGTAACGAATCCGACTCGTATTGAGGAACCAACATGTTGAAGAAATTGGCCACGGCCGCCGTCCTGGCGGGCGCCCTAGCATTCTCTGCCGCGGCTCCGGCCGTCCTGTCTGCGGGTTCTCTGGCGGATAATTCCGGTACTGCTGTTGCCACCGGCAACTGGCCGAACCCCATGTCCACCAAGGACAAGAAGAAGGACAAGAGCACCGACACCAGCACTGAGACCAGCGACACCTCGTACACCACGTACACAGGAAACTGGCCCAACCCCATGTAAGGGCTTCCTCAACCAAGGAGGCGAAGGCAAAGCCCCGGAGCAGCAGCTCCGGGGCTTTTCTTTACCCGGAGCGGCGTGTCAGCCATGCATAGTGGCCCGGGTCCTTGACTTGCATACTCGGGATGGCCTGGTGTAACGAAACGAAAAAGAGGGCCCCCATAGGAGACCCTCTTTCGTTATGGTCGGGATGACAGGATTTGAACCTGCGACCTCTTCGTCCCGAACGAAGCGCGCTACCAAGCTGCGCTACATCCCGATCCGCTGCAAAAGCAACTTTACAAGGATAGCTGATCCCTGCTCCGGATGTGAAATTGGGTCCGGCTGAATCCCGGCTAGACCAGGGAGTCCTTCCAGGCGCCGTGGAGTTCTGCGAACCGGCCGCCGCCGCCGATCAGGTCAGCCGGACTGCCGTCCTCCACGATGCGGCCGTCTTGCACCACCAGGACGCGGTCCGCGGTTTCGACGGTGGACAGGCGGTGCGCGATGATCAGGGCCGTCCTGCCGGCGGACCCGGTCCCGGCGAGCAGCCGGGCCAGCCCGTTCTGCACCAGTCGCTCGGAAGGGATGTCCAAGGACGAGGTGGCCTCATCCAGGATCAGCACGGCCGGCTTCGCCAGGAATGCCCTGGCAAAGCTGATGAGCTGCCGTTGGCCGGATGACACCCGCCCGCCGCGCTTGTTCACGTCGGTGTCGTAGCCTTCCGGCAGTTCCATGATGAAGTCGTGCGCGCCTACGGCCCTTGCAGCTTCCTCGATCTCCGACCGGGATGCCTCCGGACGCCCCAGGGCGATGTTCTCGGCCACCGAGCCGCTGAAGAGGAAGGCCTCCTGCGTGACCATCACGATGTTCCGCCGCAGGTCCGTGGTGCTCAGGTTCCGCAGGTCCACGCCGTCGAGGGTCAACGAACCGGAGGTGACGTCGTAGAAGCGGGCGATCAGTTTGGCAAGGGTGGACTTTCCGGCGCCGGTCTGCCCCACTAGTGCGACGGTCTGCCCGGCAGGGATGTGCAGGTTCAACGTGGGAACGATGACCGGGCCGTCGCCATAGCGGAACTCCACGTCCCTGAAGTCGATCCCGCCCCTGGCATTTTTCAGTGCTACCGGATTTTTGGGCGGCCGGACGGTGGGTATCTCTTCGAGCAGGCCCGAAACTTTCTCGAGGGCCGCCTGGGCGCTCTGGAAAGAGTTGTAGAACATGGCCATCTGGTCCACCGGCTGGAAGAAGCGCTTGGTGGAAAGGATCAGGGCAAGCAGCACGCCCACGGCAAGGTCACCGTTGAGGACGCGGAAGCCGCCGAAGAGCAGGACCACGGCCACGCAGACATTGCCGATCAACACCAGCCCTGGCTGGAAGATGCCGTTGAGGTTGATGGAGCGGACGGTGGCCAGCCGGTAGTCCTCCGCCAACTGCCCGTAGGTCCCAGCGTTTTCCTTTTCCTTGCGGAATGCCTTGACGGCGCGGATGCCGGTCATGGTCTCCACGAAGTGCACGATCAGCCGGGCGGACACCACCCGGGACTGCCGGAAGGCGATCTGGGAGTGTTTCTGGTACCAGCGGGCCAGGAAGAACATGGGGACGCCGGCGGCCAGCACCAGCAGCCCGCTGCGCCAGTCCAGGGCGAAGACCGTGACGGCGGTGAAGACCATGAACAGCAGGCCCGAGGCCAGGGAACTCACCCCGGAATCGAGGAGTTCGCGGAGGGCTTCAAGGTCTGAGGTCTGCCGGGCAATGATCCGGCCGGAGGTGTACTTCTCGTGGAATTCGAGGCTGAGCCGCTGCGTATGGCGGAACACCCTGACCCGGAGATCCAGCAGCATCGACTGGCTTAGCTTCGCGGTGGAGGTGACATACAGGGCGGTGAGTCCCGCCGTCGCGATGGCTGCCAGGAGGTAGGCGGCGCCGGTGAGCACCAGGGGCAGGTTGTCCCCGGCGCGCAGGGCGGGCAGGGCGTTGTCGATGCCGAAGGCGATGAGCGCGGGTCCTGCCACGCGCGCCGCCTGGGAGAGCACCACCGTGGCGATGGTTAGCCAGAACCGCACCCGCACGGGACGGATCAGTGAGCGCAGCAAGGCGAGCGACCGCCGTCGTAGTGCCCGGCTGTCGCTCTTGCTGAGGTGGGCGTTGTCCTCGTTGGCCGTGCCGAAGGTGGCCGTGCTCATCGGATGACTTCCTCTGCGTGGTCCTCGAGCTCCGAAAGCTCCGAGTCCAGGTCCCGGGGTTCCTGGTCCAGGCTGGCAATGACGTACCGGTAATGGTGGTTGCCTGCCAGCAGCTCCGTATGGGTCCCAACGGCGGTGATGCGGCCCTCCTGGAGCAGGGCCACCCGGTCTGCAAGCGCCACGGTGGACGGACGGTGCGCCACGATCAGGGTGGTGGTGTCCTTGAGTACTTCCCGCAGCCGGCCCTCCACAAGTTCCTCGGTGTGCACGTCCAGGGCCGACAGGGGATCATCCAAGACCAGGACCCGGGGGCGGGCTGCGATGGCCCGGGCCAGCGCTATCCGCTGCCGCTGGCCGCCGGAGAGGCTGAGTCCTTCCTCGCCGATCAGGGTGTCCAGGCCTTCCGGGAGGGAGTAGGCGAAGTGCGCCTGGGCGACGTCGAGCGCTTCTTCCAGGACTTCGTCGCTGCGTTCCGGGGCGCCCAGCAGCACGTTGTCCCGGACGGAGCTGGAGAACAGCGTTGTGTCCTCGAAGGCCACACCCACGATGCGCCGGAGCTCCTCCACATCGAAGTCGCGGAGGTCCACGCCGTCGATGGTGATGGCACCGCCGGTCACGTCGTACAGCCTGGGCACCAGCTGGATCAGCGCACTTTTGCCGCTGCCCGTGATGCCCACCAGGGCCATGGTTTCGCCGGGCCGGACCTCCAGGCTGATGTCCTTGAGGATGGGCTTGTCCGGGGCGTCGTCGAAGGCGAACGTGGCGTTGCTGAAACGGAGCGCTCCCGCCAGCTGGTGCGGCCTGCGAGGCTCCGGCGGGCTGGTGATGGTGTTCTTCGTGTCCATCACCTCGTAATGGCGGTCGACGGCGGTTTTGGCCGTGAGTGCCATGGCCAGCAGCATGCCGGAGAACTCCACGGGGGAGGCGATGACGGCAGCCGTGGCAAAGAAGGCCACCAGCGCGCCGATGCTCAGCTGGCCGCTGGCGCACAGCATGACGCCCACCACCAGCCCGGCGCCGAGGGCGAGTTCCGGCAGGAGCGTGACCACCATCGTGAACGTTGCCTGGTGCCGGGCCTTTTCGATTTCCGTCTGGCGGAGCTCCTCGGCCTGCTCGTTGAAATTTTCGAGGGCTTCACGGCTGCGTCCGAAGGCCTTCAGGACACGGATGCCGTGGACCGACTCCTCCACGGTGGTGGCGAGGTCGCCGGCCTGGTCCTGGCTGCGGCGGGCTACTTTGCTGAAGCGCGTCCGGAACCGGAAGCTGTACGCCATGATCGGCACCGCGGCCGCCAGGAAGATGAGCGCGAGCTGCCAGCTCATGGCGAACATGACCGCGATGCCGATGATGACCGTGAGCGTGGTGACCACCAGCATGATGGCTCCGAAGGCCATCCAGCGGCGCAGGAAGTTCAGGTCCGTCATGGCACGGGAGAGCAACTGGCCCGAACCCCAGCGGTCGTGGAAGGAGACTGTCAGGTCCTGCAGGTGGCCGTAAAGGGACACCCGCATTTGGGTTTCCACCGTGGTGGCGGGGTTGATGACGAACTGCCTGCGGAGGGCCACCAGCACGGCCTCTGCCACGCCGAGGACCAGGATAAGCGCGGCGGAAATCCAGACCGCTTCCGTGGCGCCGCCTGGTTTGAGTGATTCATTGATGAGCACCCGCAGGACCTGGGGAATCGCAAGGGCAACGACGCTGGCCAGAAGTGCGCACAGAAGCCCCAGCAGCAGCCGGGGGATGATGGGGCGGACATGGGGATAGAGGCGGCTGATGGATTTGAAAAATGGAGTTTGCCTGGCCATGCCCGCTTCTCAAGCTCTAAATCGAATGTAGTTTCCCGTAGCAACTACCTTATGCCATGCCGTGAGACGGTTCACAGGGAGTGGAGCAGGGATGGCGCGCTTGTCCAGTTATTACGTTCCGCTATGGATCCGTCCTGCCGGCTAGGACGGGGACGTGAGCGTCAGCAGGACGGCCTCGGGTTTGCAGGCGATCCTTACCGGGGCAAAGCGGGAGGTGCCGATGCCGCCCGAGACGTTGACCGGCGTCGTACTTCCGTTGCTTGACCAGTCGTTCAGGCCCTTCGCCCGCCAGGTGGGGAGGTCGCAGTTGGACACCAGCGCCCCGTAGCCCGGGATGCACAGCTGGCCGCCATGGGTGTGGCCGGCCAGCAGGAGGTCCGCCCCGTTCTCGGTGAAGTGGTCCAGTACGCGCTGGTAGGGCGCGTGGGTCACGGCGACTTTGAGGTGGTGGTTGGAGTCCTGGTTGACAGTGCCGCGGGGCCAGCCCGCATAACGTTCACGGTTCAGGTGGGGATCGTCCACGCCGGAGAAATCAAAGCGCATGCCGTTGAGGACAACCGACTGGTGGCGGTTGGTCAGGTCGATCCAGCCGCTCATCCCGAATCCGGAGCGCAACCGCGGCCAGTCCAGCGCGACGGGCCTGGGCTTGACCTTGGACGGGCCCAGCAAGTAGGAGGCAGGGTTCTTCAGGCTTGGGGCGAAGTAGTCATTGGATCCGGGAACGAAAACGCCGGGGAACTCCAGCAGTGGCCGCAGCGCCGCCAGCAGCGGATCCACGGCTTTGGCGTGGCTGAGGTTGTCGCCCGTGTTCACCACCAGGTCGGGTTCAAGGTCGGCCAAAGACTCCAGCCAGGCGGCCTTCTTCTTCTGGCCGGGGACAAAGTGGATATCACTAAGGTGAAGGATGCGGAAGGGGCTCCGGCCGGGAGGCAGGATCTCCAGGGTCTCCTCGCGGAGGACAAATTGGTTCCTCTCCCACAGCCCGTAGCTGAAGGCGGCCAGCCCGGCGGCTGCCCCGGTTCCTGCCGTGACGGCAAAGCCGCGCCCGACAGAGCGGGCGCGGCTGGCCAGGTCATTCATGGTCATGGGCGGCTAGCCGTTTCCGTTGCCGCTGTCATCGCTGTCATCGCTGCCACCGTTCCCGTTTCCGTTCCCGTTACCGTTGTCGTTGCCGGTCGCCGGGGGTGCGGGCTGCTGGGTAGCCGGCGCTCTGGGCGCCGGCGCCTGCGTTGCCTGCGGAGCAGTGGTGCCCGGCGTGGTGCTGCGGGTGGAACCGTTGAGCAGGTTGCTGGGCGGTGCCGGGAACGGGTCTGTTCCATACGCCGGGGCGATCTGCGACATGAATCTTGAGAACATGGGGCCGGCGATCATGTAGCCGTCAATGCCCTGGTAGAACTTGCCGTTGACGGTGATGTTCTGGCCTGGCCGGAGTTGGTTGCCGAGTGGGTCACCGAACCACGCGGCGGTTGCCAGGCCGGTGGTGTGGCCGACAACCCAGGTGGACCCGTTGTTGTTGGACGTACCGGTCTTGGCGCCGATCGGGAAGCTGGTCCTGGTGGAGATGCGGGGCTGGATCAGCGAACCCGAACCGCGGTTGAGGACTTCCTGCAGGGCGTAGTTCACGCCGCGGGCCACCTCGGGCTTGATGGCATCCCGGCAGCTGGTGGACTGTGCCGGCAGCTGTTTTCCGGTCTGGTCCGTCACTGACGTGATGGCGATCGGCTCGCAGTACTTGCCGTCGTTCGCGAAGGTAGCGAAGGCGCTGGCCATGGTGAGCGGTGCGGTCTGCGTGGAGCCCAGCAGGTTGCCCAGCGTGGACATGTTGATCTTCGGGTTGGGGTCGGCAATGTTGCCTGCATCATTGAGCTCGATGTTGCCGTCCTGGTCCAGCTTGGGCAGCCCGCTGTGAAGCCCGACGGCGTCCACCACCTTTTGGATTCCGCAGAAGTCCAGCTGGGCTGCTGAGGCAAAGGTCACGGTGTTGATGGAGTTGTACAGGCCTTCCAGCACGGACAGGGGGCGGTACCACTGCGGCTCGGCGTTCTGCAGGTCATCGGCCGTACCCAGGCCCTGGTTCTTCTGTGCGGTGCTGTAGCCGCCGGTCACCTTGCCGCAGGTGTGGCGCCAGGGGAAGCTGAGCGGGTAAACGCGCTGGGCTGAATTCACCACGGTGTTCATGGACTTGCCCTCGTTGAGCCACTCCGCGAAGGTGAACGGCTTCATGGTGGAGCCCGGCTGGGCGCCGCCCAGGCCGTTGAGGTCGTTGCCGTCCTTGTCCAGCTTGTCCACGTTGAAGTTCACCTGCGAGTCGAAGGACCCTTCGGCGGGCAGGAAGGTGGTGTTCTGGGCCATCGAGACGATCTTGCCGGAGTTGGGCTGCACGGAAACCATCGCGGCGCCCCACTTGTCCGGATTGGCTCCGGCGGATGCGTTGACCTGTTCCTGCGCCGCGGCCTGGGCCTTCGGGTCCAAGGTGGTGGTGATGGTCAGGCCACCGCCGTAAATCAGCCGCTCCCGCTCTTCGCGCTCGGCACCGTAGGCGGGATTGTTCTCCAGCAGGTGCAGCACGTAGTCACAGAAGTACGGGGCGGAGGACGCGTAGGCACAGCCCTGCTTGGGCTGGGTCACCTTGGTCTCCACGGGGGTGGCGACGGCAGCGTCGTGGTCGGCCTGGGTGATCTTGCCCTGGTTGAGCATGAGTCCGAGCACCAGGTCACGCCGCTGCTTGGAGCTCTCCGGGTTGTTAATGGGGTCGAACGCGGAGGGGCTGTTGACCAGGCCGGCGAGCAGCGCAGCCTGGGGGAGGGTCAGGTCCTTGGCTGAGGTGCTGAAGAAGAACCTGGAGGCGGCTTCGATGCCGTAGGCGTCGCGGTTGAAGAACACGATGTTCAGGTAGCCCTCAAGGATCTGCTCCTTGCTGAACTCCTTCTCGAGGGCGATGGCAAGCTTCATCTCGCGGAGCTTGTCGCCGACGCCCTTGTTCACGCCGTTGAGCTTGATCTGGTCCTCGTTGCCTTCGGCCGCGAGGTTGGCGTTCAGGACGTTGTTCACGTACTGCTGCGTGATAGTGGAAGCGCCCTGCCGGTTGCCGCGGGCGGTGCTCACCAGCGCACGGAGGATGCCCGTGGTGTCCACACCGCCGTGGTCATAAAAACGGCTGTCCTCGACGGCGATGACAGCTTCCTTCACGAACGGTGAAATCTGGTCCAGGGCAACCTTGGTGCGGTTTTCCGTGTAGACGCTTGCGAGCTCGCTTCCGTCCGCCGCCAGGATCCTGGTGGTCTGGTTCGGCGGGTCCACCTTCAGCTCTGCCGGAAGGGTGTCGAAGAACTCGATGGAACCGCTTGCAGCGCTGCCCGAAACGGCGGCCGCCGGAACCAGCAGGCCGGCTACCAGGACACCGCAAACCGCACTCACGCCAAGGAAAACTAGGATCTTTCCGAGGGTGGTGGCAGTATCGAATAAGGGGTTCTTACGAGTCGCCATGTTTTCCACTTTACCGGCAAGGACTAGTCTTTCTCTCATGACCAAATGGGAGTACGCGACGATTCCGCTCATTATTCACGCCACAAAGCAGATTCTGGACCAGTGGGGAGAGGACGGCTGGGAGCTCGTCCAGGTCGTCCCCGGCCCTGACGGGAACGGCCTCGTTGCCTACCTGAAGAGGGAGAAACAGTAGCATGAGCACCCCCGCAGAAGCCCGGTCCGGCGCGGCCACGGCCCCCATTTCCGCCGTCGAGCAGCGGCTCGCCGAACTCGGATTGACCCTTCCTGAAGTGGCTGCACCCGTGGCCGCCTACGTCCCGGCAGTGATCTCCGGCAGCCACGTCTACACCTCCGGGCAGCTTCCCTTTATTAACGGCAAACTCGAAGCTACCGGCAAGGTGGCGGCCGGCGCCGAAGGCTCGGCTGATGAGCCCACGGTTTCCCCCGAGGATGCCCAGCGCTACGCCGCCGTGTGCGCCGTGAACGCGCTCGCGGCAGTCAAGAGTGTGATCGGGGACCTGGACCGCATCACGCGGATCGTGAAGGTTGTGGGATTCGTCTCCTCGGACCCGTCCTTCACCGGGCAGCCGGCTGTCATCAACGGCGCGTCCGAACTCCTGGGCCGCGTCCTTGGTGACGCAGGCCAGCACGCGCGTTCCGCCGTCGGCGTTTCTGTTCTTCCGCTCGACTCGCCGGTAGAAGTCGAACTGATCGCCGAATTCAGCTAGGACCGGTCGCTTCCCTTGCCACAGCTCGCCCGACGCCTTTTTGCACTTCCCCAGGATCTTGAAGGGGCAGCGCAGAGCTGGCTCGAACACGGCGAACGCACCCCCCGGGCTGCGCGCTTTGCATCGTCCGTGGTCCTGTTGCGTGATTCCCCCACCGGCCTGGAAACGTGGCTGGCCTACCGGCCCGGTTCCTCGCCGCTGGGGGTTCTTGCGTTCCCCGGCGGCTCACTTGATGCCGCCGACGACGACGCCATCGGCTGGCTGGGCCCGTCACCGCAGTATTGGGCCGAGCAGATGGGAACGGACGACGTCGGCCTGGCCCGCCGGCACGTGGTGGGCGCCATCCGCGAACTCTTCGAGGAGACCGGCGTGCTGCTGGCCGGCCCGGACATGTCCAGCACGGTCGAAGCCACGTCCACCGCCGAATGGATGCGCGCCCGCATCGCTGTTGCGGAGCAGGAAAAGACGTTCGCCCAGGTCCTGGACAAGCGGGGGCTGTCGCTCCGGACCGACCTGCTGAAGTCCCTGGTCAACTGGCGCAGCCCGGACTTCGCCCACCGCAGGTTCGACACCCGCTACTTCGCGGCCACGGTGCCCCTTGGCCAGGAGCCCACGCTGATGGAAGGCAAGGGAGTGTGGGGCAGGTGGGTCAACGCCGCCAGGGTCATCGAGGAACGGAACACCACGATCCTCGGGGAAGAAGTGGGCCAGGACAACACCGTGGGACGCACCCTCGGCGAACTGCTGGTGCCCGGTTCAGAGATCATGCTCGAGAAGATGGCCACGGCCAACGGCTGCATCGCCTACCTGAGCTACAAACGCAAGGCGCACGTATACAAACCCACCCTGGTAGTGGAAGACGGCCGGATGCTCCTCGAAGTGGAAGCCGCCAAGACCACGCCCGGCGATCCCCAGCGCGAACGCTAGATCCTGGGCAGCGTGGAATAGGGGCGGCTGGGAAGCGTCCCCGCTGTCCACGGCCGCACGGAGGGCTCCGGCGGAACATCGCCCCGGCCGTCGCGGACCACAAGGACCACCGTCCCTGCAATAGCGGCCAAAGACGCCAACCCCAGAAGGATCAACAGGACAAACACAGCCACAGACATCGCCATGCACCTCTAGCGTCAATTTTACCGCCGGCACCCAGACGCTCTATCACTTTTGGCGCCCTTTTCCTCAACGCTCTATCGCTTTTGGCGCCCTTTCCTCAACGCTTTCACACACAACCCACCGCTCTTTGGAGAGTGAGTGAGGGTCGGGGAAATAGCCGCACGATGTGGGAGAGGGTCGCGGAAAAGGGTGCAGGATGTGAGAGAGGGTCGGCGGGGGCGCCGCAAAAAGGCCGCCCCGGGGGGCGGCCTTTTGCGAACCTGTTTAGCGCGAGCGCTGGCGGAGGCGCTGCATGTCCAGGATGACGACGGCGCGGGCTTCCAGGCGGAGCCAGCCGCGCTGGACGAATTCGGCAAGGGCCTTGTTGACGGTTTCGCGGGACGCGCCCACCAGCTGGGCCAGCTCTTCCTGCGTAAGCTCGTGGGCCACCAGGACGCCGTCGGTGGCGGGACGCCCGAAGCGGTCGGCCAGGTCGAGCAGGGCCTTGGCAACGCGGCCGGGCACGTCGGAGAACACCAGGTCGGAGAGGGAGTCGTTGGTGCGGCGCAGGCGGCGGGCCAGGGCCTGCAGCAGCTGGGCCGAGACCTCGGGACGGGTGCGAAGGAGGTTGTTGAGGCTCTCGTTCTTGAGGCCCGCCAGCCGGGTTTCCGAAACGGCGGTGGCCGTGGCGGTGCGCGGGCTGGGGTCGAACAGTGCCATCTCGCCGAAGAGCTCGCCCGGCCCCAGGATGGCCAGGAGGGATTCGCGGCCGTCGGGGGAGGTGCGGCCGAGCTTTACCTTGCCGGAGACGATGAAGTAGAGCTGGTCACCCTGGTCGCCCTCGCGGAATACCGATGCGCCGCGGGAGAGGTCCACCTCGGTAAGCTCGTCCGTCAGCAGACGGAATGCGTCGTCGTCAAGCGTGGCGAAAAGTGGTGCTCGGCGCAGTACCTCGATGTCCATGAAATCTCCTGAGTAAAAGTATCGGCTGTGGCGCTTTTGCCATTGTTTCAGAATTTTCAAGGTTCTGTGACGAACTTGGCAGCCGATCCGCCGTGATGACGGGCTCAATCCGCGTGCCCGCCCCCACAGAAGATTGTCAGGGACCGCCCTTAGAATGAGGATTCAACTGTTTATAAGGAGCCCTTCGTGGTCGGCTTGACTGTCCTGGACCTGATCCTGATCCTGGCGCTGCTGTCCTACCTGGTCTACGGCCTGCGTAACGGTTTCCTGGTCACGGCAGGCGGCATCGCCGGTTTTGCTGCCGGTGCTGTCGCTGCATTCTTCGCTGTCCCGCTGGTCAGTGGCTTTGTGGCGGACTCCGGGTGGAGGCTGACCGCCATCGTGGCGGCCGCCGTCGTCCTAGTGGTCCTGGGGCATGGCCTGGGAACCATGGCGGGACGGCAGATCCGCGGCGCCATGCGCATCCGGCCGCTGCGGGCGGTCGACCGCCTGGTGGGCGGTGTCGTGAACGTCGTGGTATCTGCGCTGGTCATGTCCATGCTGGCGTTCAGCATCAGTTCGTTGGGTGTGCCGCTGGTATCCCAGCAGCTGGCCGAGTCCAAGGTCATCCGCTTCATCGACGGGCTGACTCCCACCCCGGTCAAGGCAACCATGGCGCAGCTGCGCTCCACGGTAATCGGCAACGGGATCCCCACCCTCATCGAAGGTCTGGAACAGGGCCCGGCCGTTCCGGTGCCGAATGCCAGCACTGATACGCCCGCACTGAACAGGGCGGCCCAGTCCGTCCTGAGGATTGCCGGGACCGCATACGAATGCGGCCAGAACCAGACCGGCACCGGCTTCGTGGTCTCCGAGGACCGTGTGGTCACCAACGCGCACGTGGTGGCGGGCGTGTCCCAGCCCGTGGTGGAAATGCCCGACGGCGGTGCGATGCCGGGGCGTGTGGTCTACTTCGACACCAAGCACGACCTTGCCGTCCTGGCGGTGGAGGACCTGCCCTCGCAGCCGCTGCCGCTGAGCGCCGACCTTCCCGGCGGCAGCCCGGCCGCGTTCGCCGGGTACCCGCATGGCGGCCCGTTCCAGTCCAAGCCGGCCACCGTGCAGGACATCACCACGGTGCTGGTTCCGGACATTTACGGCAGCAACCCGACTCCCGAGGAGATCTACCGGCTGGCGGGGGATGTGCAGCCGGGCAACTCCGGCGGGCCGCTGCTTACCACCGACGGAGAGGTGGCCGGCGTGATCTTCGCGAAGGCGACGTCGGATACAGACATGGGATTCGCGATCACCATGGATGACCTGAACCCGGTGGCGGCGCAGGCCGCAACACTAACGGCGCCTGTGTCCTCCGGGCAGTGCATTCAGAAGTGACCGGGCCGGGGCCAACCGCCTACAGGACCTCGGCCAGGTAGTCGATGGCCAGCCGGTACCCGGTGACGCCTGCTCCAACAATGACCGCGGAGCACACGGGGGACAGGTAGGAGTGGTGCCGGAACTCCTCGCGCTGGTGCACGTTGGTGATGTGCACTTCGACGGCGGGAAGCTGCACCGCGGCGAGGGCGTCACGCAGTGCCACGGACGTGTGGGTGAAGGCACCGGCGTTGATGACGATGCCCGCGGCGTTTTCGCGGGCGGCATGGATGGTGTCCAGCAGGACGCCTTCATGGTTGGACTGGACACATTCCACAACGAAACCGTGCGCCTTTGCGGCTGACCCGGCGAGCTCCTCCACGTCGGCAAGTGTTGAGGTGCCGTACTTTTCCGGCTCCCGGGTGCCCAGCAGGTTCAGGTTGGGGCCGTTGATTACGAGGATGGTGCCGCGGCCGGCGTCGGCGGCGGTGGAAGCTTCAGTCATGGATGCAAATCTATCCGGTGGCCAAAGGGTGCCGCGCATTCTTACTTTTCACGAATGCGCGGCAACCGGTGTCGGGCCAGGCCGGTGACCAGCGCGCCTAGAGTGCGGTGAACTTCACCAGCAGCGCGTGGTCCGGGTTGAGGATGGGCATCGGCAACCCCACCTCGGCAAGGAACCTGCCGTCGGCCTCCGCACCGCCGGAAAGCCACGCCGGCGGCTGGGTCTGCGTGAAGGTGTGGCCGTAGTCCGCGTCGGCTTCGGTAGGGAACACAGCCTCCACCCGGTAGCGCTGCTCCGGATCCAGGCCGGGAATGCCAATCCGCCCCGGTTCCTCGGCTGTCGAGGTACGCGTGCTGACCAGGGCGAACAGGGCCGCCGTCGTGCCTGTCCCGGATGCGGTGCCCGTCCCGGACGCGGTGCCTGTCCGGGATGCGGCGCCATTCACGGGGGCGTCCGCGACGACGCCGTGGAGCAGGAACGAGTCGTCGGCGACGTCGGCGTGGACCCGGCGGCCGCTGTGGATGAGGTCGCGGTGCTCCTTGTACAGCGCCACCAGGCGGCGCAGTTCCTCGCGGTCCTTGCCCTGCACCCCGCGGACGTCCCACTCCATGCCGAAGTGGCCGAACAGCGCGGTGATGGCGCGGAAGGAGAGGTCATGCGTGCGGGCGGTGGTGTGAGATGTCGTCGGGCCGATGTGGCTGCCCACCAGCTCCGGCGGGACCACCGCCCCGGTCCAGCGCTGAATGGTCTGCCGCTCCAGCGCGTCATTGCAGTCGGACGCCCAGATCCGGTCCGTCCGTTCCAGGATTCCCAGGTCCACGCGCGCCCCGCCGGAGGAGCAGCTTTCAATTTCGACGCCGGGATGCGCCTTGCGGAGCTCGTCGAACAGCCGGTAGGCGGCCAGGGTCTGTTCATGGACCGAGGAGCGTCCCCCATGGCCGTGCTCCAGCAGGTCGCGGTTCTGGTCCCACTTCAGGTAGCTGATGTTGTTGCCGGCCAGGAGTGCGTCGATGCGGTCGTAGATGTACTGCCAGGCTTCCGGATTGACCAGGTCGATGATGTGCTGGTTGCGCCACTCCAGGGGAAGGCGGCCACCGTCCTTGTGCGCCACTGCGGACGGGCCCACAATCCAGTCCGGGTGCGCCCGGGCGACGTCCGAGTCCAGGTTGACCATTTCCGGTTCAACCCACAGCCCGAACTCCATGCCGCGGGACGTCACGGCCTCAATGAGGGGGGTCAGTCCGTTGGGCCACAAGGTCTCGTCCACGTACCAGTCGCCCAGGCCGGCATTGTCGTCGCGGCGGCCCCGGAACCAGCCGTCGTCGAGCACGAAGCGCTCCACCCCAAGGTCGGCAGCGGACTCGGCCAGCTCGATCAGGGTGTCCAGGTTGTGGTCGAAGTACACGGCCTCCCAGGTGTTGAGCACCACCGGGCGGGGCTTTCCGGCGGGCAGGCCGGTGGCCGCGGCGGGCAGCACGTGCTGCGGCCGGGACCGGAACCAGCTGTAGAACGCCTCGGTTATGCCGTCCAGTCCATGGTCCGAGTACGCGGCGAACAGGGCGGGGGTGGTGTAGCTGCCCCCCGGCGCGAGGATGACTTCGGCAGGGCCCAGGAGCTCAGAGCCGCCGATCATGGTGCGGCCGTCGCCAAGGGTGTCCGCGAACTGCTCGTGGTTGCCACTCCAGGCCAGGTGCGTGGCCCAGACCCTGCCATGCCGGTTGCCGAAGCCGGCGGTTCCGGCGGCGAACAGCAGGGACGAATCGTGCCCGGTGCGGCCGTGGCGGCCGGTGCGGACCCACGTGCCCTGCTGGATGGCACGGCGCTGTGGGTGGCGTTCCCGGCACCAGCGGCCGGTCAGGTCGAGCAGTTCGACGGCGTTTGGCGCCACCGGGAGGACTGTCGCCAGTTCGTCCACTTGGAATGGGGTGGTGCCGTCATTGGTGACGGTGTGTCGCAGTTCCAGGAGGCCGCCGTCGTGAAGCGTCAGGGAGGACGAGACACTGACGCCCGTGTCGGCGTCGGCGTGGATGATGCGGGCGCTGGTGCCGTCGGCCGTGGCCGAGGTGGTGCGGAGGCGTGAGGAAAAGTCGAGGCCGGCGCCGTGGTCGGTGATCCTGTGGCCGCGCAGTGCCGGGCGGCCGCGCCAGGACGATGACGCCTGGGGAAGCAGGCCGGCCGGGACGCGGGCGTCGATGGCGGAGTGCGGGACGGGAGCGGTGAGGATGGCCAGGTCCGGCAGCGTAGCGCCCAGATCCGCACCCCAATGGATGACCTCAGCCTCCCCGCTGTCGAAACAGATCACCAGGCTGGTGCCGGCGGAACGGAGGTGCAGGGGATCCATAAGGTAAGTCTCTTTCGTCATTGTGCTGGGCGTCCTTGAAGGCGCCCGTCTTGGAAGTTCGGGAACGAAGGTGCCGGGTGCCGGCGCCGCGAGGACGGAACGGCGGCACCCGGCAGTGGCTGCGACCACATACGCAGCCACGGTTGGGAGGGCTACCTGAAGAGGGCGTTGACCTGCTCATTTGCGGCAGTGAGCGAGCTGGCCGGCGCCTTGCCGGAGACGACGGCGTCCATGGCGGGTTCCATGATGCCCTTGACCTTGGCGGTGTTGTCCGTGATGGGGTAAAGGAACGTGGTCCCGTTCTTGACGTGCTGGGTGAAGGCGGTGACGTCCACGCCCTTGGCCTGGAATGCGGCGGCGGCCTTGTCAGAGGAGGCCTTCAGCGCCGGGAACACCACAGCCTGGGAAGCCACCACGTCCTGGCACTCGGCGGAAGCAAGGTACTCCACCCACTTGATGGAGGCGTCCTTCTTCTTGGTTCCGGCCCAGATGGAGTCGGCGAGGCCGTTGAACATGGAGGCGCGCTCGCCTTCGGGGCCAACGGGAGTGGGGGCGATGCCCACCTCGACGCCTTTGTAGCCAATGTACTGCCCGATCATCCACGAACCGTGCGCGTTGATGGCGGACTTTCCGGCCGCGAAGGTGTCAGCCATGCTGGCACCGACGGTGGTCTCGAGCTTGGGCATGTAGCCCTTGTCGGCGAGGCCGGCGAACCAGTCCATGGAGGCCTGGAACTTGGGGTCGTCGTAGCTGTACTTGGTCCCCCACGGGTTCTTGTCAGTGTGGGACCAGCCGGTGGTGTTGGTGAGGTAGCTCCACTCTGTCTGCCCCGAGGAGTCCCCGCCGCCATTGAGGCCCAGACCGAAGACCTCCACGTTGTGCTTGTCGAAGCCCGGCTCGTCGCCGCGCTTGCCGTTCTTGTCCACGGTGAGGTGGGCGATGACGTCCTCGTAGGTGCCGCCGTCCTCCGGGTTCCAGGTGAGCTCCTTCATTTGCTCCTCGGAAATGCCTGCCGCGGCAAGCATGGCCTTGTTGTAGAAGAGGCCGATGGTGTCCCAGTCCTTGGGCAGGCCGTACCGCTGGCCGTCCTGGCCCACCCAGAGCTCCGCGAGGCCCTCGTTGAACGCGGACAGGTCCACGCCGTCCTTTTCCACGGCCTCATCGAGGGGGAGCAGCTGCTTGTTCTCGGCAAACTCGCCGTAGCGGCCCAGATGGTTGGTGAAAACGTCCGGTGCGGTGCCGCCCACGAAGCCGTTGGTGAGGGTGCTCCAGTAGTCGTCCCAGCCGCGCTGCGTGATCTTGACCGTGATGTCGGGGTTGGCTTTGGTGAAGTCGTCCGCGCACTGCTGGTAGGCGGGCAGCTGGTTGGCGTCCCACAGCCAGTAGCTGATTTCGCCCTTGGCGGATTCAGCCGAGCCGCCGCCTCCGCAGGCGGAGAGGGCCAGAACTGCCGCAGCGGCAGCAGCAAGGGTGCCGGTTGCTTTCTTCTTCATGACAGGTCCTTTCGGGGGTGCTTCCGGGCATGCCGCCATGGCACGCCGGGATAGGGGGATAGGTGTGGGTTACTTGATGCCGGAGAAGCCGATGGAGTTGACGATCTTCTTGCCGAAGGCAGCGAAGAGTATCAGGACGGGCAGCGCCGAGATGAGGGTGGCTGCCATCAGTCCGGACCAGTCAGGGGCGCCCTGCGGCGATTGCGATTTGAAGACGCCCAGTCCCACCTGGAGGACGCGGACGTCGTCCTGGGAGCCCACCAGCAACGGCCAGAAGTATTCGTTCCACTGTCCGATGAAGGTGAGGAGGGCAAGTGTGGCGATGGGGGCGGCGGCGTTGGGAAGCACGATCTGGAAGAAGATGCGAAGGTGCTTGGCGCCGTCGAGCATTGCCGCCTCTTCCACCTCCCGGGACATGTTCAGGAAAAACTGGCGCAGGAAGAAGATGGCGAACGGGGTCATGAACACGTACGGCAGGACCATTCCGAGCATGGTGTTCAGCAGGTCCAGGTTCTTGATGAGCAGGAAGTTGGGCAGCGCGGTGAAGATAGGCGGGACCAGCATGGTGCCCAGGAACAGGCTGAAGACGGCGTTGCGGCCCTTCCAGCGGAGCCGGGCGAAGGCGTAGGCGGCCATCGCGCTAAAGAAGACGGCGCCGGCGGTGGTGATCGAGGAGAAGATGACCGAGTTGCGCAGGTAGAGCCAGAAGTCGATGGCGGCGCCGGACCCGCCTTCTGCGACGGCCTCGGCCGGGCTCTGGAGCCCGAATACCCGCAGGAAGGCGCCGAACGTGAAGTCGGCGGGCAGCAGGCTGGCCGAGGCCGAAGCCAGGGCACTGTTGGTGGACAGTGCCGTGCGCAGGACCCAGAGGAAGGGGAGCACGGAGGCGGCGATGGCAAGGACCAGGAGTGCCCAGGCCACCGCACGGCGGGGATTGAACGGTCGACGGCGGCGGGCCGGCTTGGCCAGCGGGGCGCGGGTTGCGGTGGTGGTCATACGGGACTCCTTAGTCCAGGTCCGACTCGTTGCCCTTGAGGAACTTCATCTGGATGAAGGCGACGAGGGCGAGGATGAGGAAGAGAATGACGGCGATGGCGGATCCGTAGCCGAAGTCCGACTCCGTGAAGGCACGCTGGTAGATGTAGTACTGGATGACGCGCGTGGCGTTGACCGGTCCGCCCTGGGTTGTCACCGCCACGGTGTCGAAGACCTGGAAGGAACCGATCACTGTCACTACCAGGACCAGCACCAGCACCGGACGCAGCAGGGGGATGGTGATCTTGCGGAAGGTCTGCCACGGCGATGCCCCGTCCAGCTTGGCCACCTCGTAGACGTGGCCGGGAATGGCCTGGAGGCCCGCAAAGATCAGGAGGGCCGTGTAACCCATATGGCGCCAGGTGTTGATCAGGGCCTGGGTGGGGATGGCCCACTCTTCACTGCCGAAGAAGGCCACGCGGGACATGCCGGTCCATTCGATGAACTGGTTCACCACGCCGATCTGGTAGTCGAGCATCCAGAACCACAGCAGCGCTGCTATGACGTTAGACATCAGGTACGGCAGGAGCAGGGCGCCGCGGATGAGAGTGGACTTGGCCACGTTGTGCATCAGCAGCGCCAGGCCGAGGGCCAGGGCTGTCTGCAGGCCTATGTTCAGCAGGACGTACTGGCCCGTGACGGCGAGTGAGTTCCAGAAGAGCGGGTCCCTGGCGATGGCCTGGTAGTTCTCCAGCCCGATCCATTCGGGGTCCCCAAGGATGTTGTATTCCGTGAAGCTGAGGTAGACGCCGCGGATGGTGGGCACCAGGTAAAAAAGGACGAACCCGATCAATGCCGGGGCGATGAAGAACAGGGCGATCTTCACGTCACTGTGCGCCGTCCGGCGGCGCAGCGTCCGCGTCGGGCTGTGTTCCCGCGAACCGGGATTCCTGGTAAGGGTGGTCATCGTCGACCCTTCCTGAGATGTGATGTGTATAACAACCTGCCGGCAAATCTACACGAGTAGAAACCGACCGGCAAGAGCCAATACTTTCTTTTCTTTCAGCCGCTTTACTCCATCATCTGGATGTTGACTCGAGTAGATAGCAAGTGAAACACTGCAACTTGGGGCGGGAAACGGTTACGCGGGCGAGTCACCAGGGCACGCCCTTCCCCGAACCGATCCAGAGGTGCGGTGAAAGGCTGACAATGACATTTTCGATAGGGATCGTGGGAGCCGGGCAGTTCGGCGGGCAGTTCGCCCACCTGTTCAACCTGCACCCCGGTGTCAGCAGTGTGTACGTGGTGGACCAGTTGCCCGAACGGGCGGCCGGGGCAGCCGGGCAGCTGGGCCTTGCCGGTGTCCTGCGGGACTTCGATGAGCTGCTGGCATCCGACGTGGACGCGGTGGGCATCTTTACCCAGCGCTGGACCCACGGGCCGCTGGTGGAGCGGGCACTGAGGGCAGGCAAACACGTCTATTCCGCGGTGCCGATGGCGGTGACCGAAGAGGAAATCAGCCGCATCATCGACGCCGTCCGCGAGACGGGGAACGTCTACATGATGGGGGAGACGAGCTACTACAACCCGGCAACGGTCTACGCCCGCCAGCAGCACGCCGCCGGCAAGTTCGGCCGCATCTTCTACGCCGAGGGTGACTACGTCCACGACATGGACCTTGGCTTCTACGACGCCTACCGGTACAGCGGCGGGGAACGCTGGAAGGAAACGGCCAGCTACCCGCCCATGCTCTACCCCACCCACGCCGTGGGCGGCGTGCTGGGGGCCGTTCCGGCCCACGCCGTCAGTGTGAGCTGCGTGGGCGTCAAGGACGACCGCGACGACGGCGTCTTCGACAAGGACGTCAGCATGTTCGGGAACGACTTCTCCAACGCAACCGCCCTGTTCGAAATGAGCGACGGCGGGGCAATGCGCACCAACGAAATGCGCCGCGTCGGGTACCCTTCGCACATCCGCGAATCCCGCTTCCGCTTCTTCGGAACCGAGGCAAGCCTGGAACAGCTGGCAACGGTGACCGTCTGGCAGGACAAGCAGGACGTCCACGATATCTCCGACCAGATGCAGACCCGGCCCAGTATTCCGCTTGATGACCCCTCACTGGCCAACGTGGCTCCGCTGCTGCGGGACGCCTTCGTGTCGGGCCTGGCGCCGGTCCATGACAGCAGCCGCCTGCCGGCAGAATTCCGAGGCGCCCCCAACGGGCACGAGGGAAGCCACCATTTCCTGGTGGACGACTTCGTCACCGCCGTCAACAACCGGACACTACCGCCAATCAACGCCTGGGTGGCAGCCCGCTTCACCATGCCCGGCATCGTGGCCCACCAGTCAGCCGTGCAGAATGGCGAACGGCTCCCCATCCGTGACTTCGGCGATCCGCCGGGTACCTGTAGTTAGCATGGACAGCATGACTTCCCCGGCAGTGCAGGCCCCGCGCGGCGGCCCGGTGACACGCAAGGACGTGGCGCGGTACGCCGGCGTCAGCACCGCCGTCGTCAGCTACGTTGTGAACGGCGGACCCAAAAAGGTGGCGCCTGCTACCGAAGCCAAGGTGCAGGACGCCATCCGGGTCCTGGGCTACCGACCCAACGCGGCGGCACGCGCCCTTAAGCTGGGTTCCAGCGAGACGCTGGGGCTGGTTGTCCCGGATATTTCCAACCCGTTCTTCTCGCTGTTCTCCCATGCAGTGGAGGACGCCGCTGCTGCCTTGGGCTACGCCCTGGTGCTGGGCAACTCCGACGGAAACCTGGCCAAGGAGCGGCGCAATATCCGCAACCTGGCCGCCCGGCAGGTGGACGGGGTGCTGCTGGCCAGTGTTCTCTTCGAACCCGACCTCGAGGTCCTGGAAACGGCGGACATCCCCTCGGTGCTGCTGAACCAGGAACGGGATGCCCCCGGCTTCAACAGCATCGGCGTGGACCTCGCAGCGGGCGCCCGCATCGCGGTGGAACACCTGATCGGCCACGGGCACACAAATATCGGCCTGGCGATGGGCACCAACGTTTCGGACACCACCGACGGGCGCGAGGTGGGCTGGCGGGAGGCCCTTCAGGACGCGGGGCTGCCTGAAGGCCCCATTGTGTACGGCGCCTTCACCCGGCCCGGCGGCTACCTCGCCGGCCAGCGGCTCCTCGCGTCGGTCAACCGGCCAACGGCCATCTTCGCCACCTCGGACATGCAGGCGATTGGCCTGCTGCGGGCAGTGCACGAAGCAGGCCTGACAATCCCGGGCGGGATGGCGGTGGCGTCGTTTGACGGCTCGGCCGAATCCGAATACTCGTGGCCCCCGCTGACCACCGTTGCCCAGCCCGTCGCGGACATGGCCGAGGCCGCGGTGGAAGCACTGGTGGGTGCAAGCCGCGGCGAAAAGCCCCGCCACCGGATTTTCCCCACGACGCTCACTGTCCGGCAGTCCTGCGGCTGCCCCTAAGCCGGCTGCCCCTAAGCCGGCTGCCCCTGGGCCGGCAGCCCGGAATCCGCCAGCCGCAGCCGGCCCACCCTCTCCTGCAGGATCCGCTGCGCATCTGTGCCCAGGGCTGAATCGCTGATGACCTCATCCACGTCGTCCAGGGACGCGATGGAGCTGATGCCCAGCATGCCCCACTTGGTGTGGTCGGCAAGGACAACGGTCTTTCGGGCGGCCGCCACGAAGGCGCGGTCTGTTTCCGCCTCGAGGAGGTTGGGCGTGGTGAAACCGGCGTCGGCGTCCATCCCGTGGACGCCCAGGAACAGGACGTCCAGGTGCAACTGTTTCAGCGCGCCCGTGGCGATGGGACCCACCAGGGCGTCCGACGGCGTGCGCTCGCCGCCGATCAGGATCACCGTCGACGCGTAGCGGGCTGAGCCGGACGACGCCGCGTGGTGGAACAGGTCGGCAATCCGCACCGAGTTGGTCACCACCGTGATCCGCGGACCGCCGGCTAGCTCCTTGGCCAGCGCCCAGGTGGTGGTTCCGGCGCTCAGGCCCACCGCCATGCCTTCCTGGACCATCCCGGCGGCCTCCACGGCGATTGCCCGCTTCTCCGCGGTCAGCTGGGTGGACTTTTGCTCGAAGCCGGGCTCGTGCGTGCTGGCATCGCCTGGAAGCTTGGCGCCCCCATGGATGCGCTCAAGCTTGCCGCCTTCTTCCAGCAGTTCAATATCGCGACGCACCGTCATCAGCGAAACACCGAGCTGCTGGGCAAGGTCCGAAACCCGCACCACCCGTTCGCGCTGGACGGCGTCCACGATGGCCTGGTGACGTGCAGCGGGAAGCATCTGGGCGCATCCTTCGGGGCAGGGGACAGGTCTGCTCCCAGTCTAGGGTCACCAAATGCAAAGGAGCGGCAGCTATCCGGAAGCGTGCGCCAGAGGCGGGCAACGAGCCAGCACGCGGAGGATGGCTGCCACTCCTTAACTAGAGTTATTTCCTCAGGCTGGCCGCGATCTGCTGCATGATCGTGGGGTCGGAGAGGGTGGTGGCGTCGCCGGGGTCGCGGCCTTCGGCGACGTCCTTGAGCAGCCGGCGCATGATCTTGCCGGAGCGGGTCTTGGGCAGTTCGGGGACCACCAGGATGTTCTTCGGTTTGGCGATAGGCCCGATTTCCTTGCCTACGTGGTTGCGCAGTTCCTGGACGGTGTCGTCGCCGCCGTTGACGGCGTCGCCGCGGAGGATGACGAACGCCACGACGGCCTGGCCGGTGGTTTCGTCAGCTGCGCCCACGACGGCGGCCTCGGCCACGGCGGGGTGGGACACCAGGGCGGACTCGATCTCGGTGGTGGAGAGCCGGTGCCCGGAGACGTTCATGACGTCGTCCACGCGGCCCAGGAGCCAGACGTCGCCGTCCTCGTCCTTCTTGGCGCCGTCGCCGGCGAAGTACATGTTCTCGAACCGGGACCAGTAGGTGTCCTTGAACCGTTGCGGGTCGCCCCAGATGCCGCGGAGCATGGCGGGCCAGGGTTCGCGGATCACCAGGAACCCGCCATGGCCGTTGGGTACGGATTCGCCCATCTCGTCCACCACGTCCACCGCGATGCCAGGCAGCGGAACCTGCGCCGAGCCGGGCTTCGCGGCGGTGACGCCGGGCAGCGGGGCGATCATCTGGGCGCCGGTCTCGGTCTGCCACCAGGTGTCCACGATGGGGGTCTTGTCCCCGCCGATGACGTTCCGGTACCACATCCAGGCCTCGGGGTTGATGGGTTCACCCACGGAACCCAGCACCCGGAGGGAGGACAGGTCGTACTTGTCCGGGATCTCGCGGCCCCACTTCATGAACGTCCGGATGGCGGTGGGGGCGGTGTAGAGGATGGAGACCTTGTACTTTTCCACAATCTCCCACCAGCGGCCCTGGTGCGGGGAGTCCGGGGTGCCCTCGTACATCACCTGGGTGGCGCCGTTGATGAGCGGGGCGTAGGTGACGTAGGAGTGGCCGGTGACCCAGCCGACGTCGGCCGTGCACCAGTACACGTCCGTGTCCGGGTGCAGGTCGAACACAGCCTTGTGCGTGTATGCGGTCTGGGTGAGATACCCGCCGGTGGTGTGCAGGATGCCCTTGGGTTTACCGGTGGTGCCGGAGGTGTAGAGGATGAACAAAGGGTGCTCGGAATCGTGCCCGACAGCGGTGTGCTCGGCGGACGCCGCATCCACGGTGTCCGCCCACCAGTGGTCCCGGCCCTCGGTCCAGTCCACGTCCTGGCCGTTGCGCTTGACCACCACCACGTTCTGCACGGTGTGGCCGTCTGTATCTCCGCGGCGGGACAGTGCCTCGTCCACCGCCGGTTTCAGGGCGCTGGGCTTGCCGCGCCGGTAGGTGCCGTCCGCTGTAACCACGAGCTTGGCTTCGGCGTCGTCAATCCGCGAACGCAGGGCATCGGCGGAGAACCCGCCGAACACCACCGAATGCACGGCCCCGATCCGGGCGCACGCAAGGAGGGTGATGACTGCTTCGGGGATCATGGGCAGGTACACCGCAACCCGGTCGCCCTTGGCCACGCCCAGGGACTCGAAGGCGTTCGCTGCCTTCTTCACCTCCTTGGTCAGTTCCGCGTAGGTGTAGGTGCGGGTGTCACCGGGTTCGCCCTCGAAGTAGATGGCCACCCTGTCGCCCCGGCCGTTTTCAACGTGCCGGTCCAGCGCATTGTAGGCAGCGTTGACTTCCCCGCCCACAAACCACTTGGCAAACGGCGGGTTGGACCAGTCCAGCGCCTCGTCGAAGTCCTTGCTCCAGGTGAGCAGCTCACGCGCCTGCTTCGCCCAGAAAGCCGGCCGGTCGGCGTCGGCCTCCCGGTATTCCTCGGCGGTGACAACAGCGTTTGCTGCGAACTCCGGGGACGGCGGGAAGGTACGCGTCTCATGGAGCAGGTTTTCGAAGGCATCGCCCTGCTGTGCGGATCCTGCGGGAACGGTGGCCGTGGAGCTTGGAGTGTCCTGGGACATGTGAACCTCATCATTCATCGATCTTCGCTGCGCGGCATGGCGGCCACCGGCCAGGCTTCGCCGCAATGCGCGGCATTGGGCACCGGCCGATCACGGACATACCGCAAAGAGCTGTTCCGGAATCAAGACTAATGCTTGCCCGGGCAGGCATGTGTGCCGTGTCACAAGCCTGCCCGCGAGCGGCGTTTATTAAGCGGTGAATGGTCTGTCCGCGGCGCCGGGAACGCCTCCGGCGTCCCCGGGTCAGCTAGTGATCAGCCGGGCTGTTGACTAGGCTGAAATGGAATTGTGACTTCACCCCGGACCGCTCCGGGCAGGCCCAACCAGGGCCTGGCTGCTGCGGACCGGCGTTACGACGGGACGGTACCGGGAGCTATGCCCCGCGCCGCCACGCTAAGGAGAACAGAATGAACCAGCAGAGCTTCGGCCAGAAGACCGGCCCCGACAGCACGGCGGGCGCCGGCACCGAGGGACCCGCCACCGGGGCCGGTCGGCAGCCAACGTCCGTTGGAAAGGCCGCCACCGCGGGGCTTTCCAAAGACGCCCACCAGGCAGTGCTGGGGCCGTTCACGGTGCGGGACCTGGCTGTCTTCGCCGCTACCCTCATCCTGTTCATCGCGTCACTGCTGCCCATCTTCGGCGGCCGGTACAACCTGTGGAACCTGAACAACCTGTTCTTCCTGGGCCTGGGCATCATCCTTCCCCTGATTGTCAGCGCACTCTTCGCCGCCCGCAGGCTGGCTCCCGCCACCAAAATCCGCATCGGGTCCCTTTCCATCGACCAGTTCGCGTCGGTAGTTGCCTGCTTCGCAGTGGCCTTCTTCTTCCTGTCCGTGGCCGGCGCGTATGTGCCCAGCCTGCTGGTGGGCCTCGTCGGTTCGCTGGTGCTGTTCGCGGCAACGGTGCTGGGCCGCTTCCTGCCGTATCTTTCGGGCGACTTCCAGGGCCGTGCGGAGCTGCCGGCGCATGTGGTGGCCCGTGAGGCCGCTGTTCCGGTCCGGAAGCCGCGTGCACCCAAGGAGCCCAAGCCCGAGTCCACGTCCAAGCCTGGTGGCGGGAAGTTGCTCGGTGCCGCCGGCGGCAAGCTCTTTGGCGGTGCGGGCGCCGGATCTTCCGCTGTGCAGCCGGGGTCTTCCGACCATGCACCGGCTACCGCCGCCGTTCCCTCCGCGCACCATGCCCCTGCCACCGCTGCCGTGCCCACCGCCGGTGCCGCAGCAGCCGGTGCGACCGTGTCCACCGCCCCCGAAGTTGCCGACCACGCTCCCGAAGGTGACGCAGGCCCGCCAACCCAGGCAGCCGACGTCGTACGCCCCGCTTCCGCGGCCGCCGACGAGACGCAGTTCGGTGAGGTTCCTGCTGCCAGCGGGCCTTCCCAGGCGGGCCCACCTGCGGGACATTACGACGGCGGCCCGCAGCCGGCTGCGTCCGGTGCCGCTTCATCCGCATCAGGGGGCACCTGGGAACCGCCGGCTGCCACCGCCGTGCACCAGCAGATCCGGTCCGAAGAACCAATCGGGGCCACGGTGGACCCCTCCAGCCGGCATGACGAGCTGGACGGGCAGCCCATCCACGAGGCGTTCTGGTTCGCTGTGGCGCAGCACCGCACGGCCTACGATCCGCAGACCGGAGCGCCCGCCTTCGTCATCGAACCGGGCGGCTGGGTGCTGGCCCTCGAGGACCGGGGGCACGAGTTCCTGGTCCAGCACACCGACGGGCGGCTGGGCGTCCTGCGGGACCTCAGCAACATCGAGCGCGGCTAGCAGCCATGGCCGCGCCCCGGGCTGCCAAGGCCGGCGGAAAGACGGCGCCCGCCAGCCAGGCCGCGGGAATGCCGGTGATTTCTTCCGAGTCGATGCTCGCCCTGAAGCGGCGGGCGCGGCGCATCAACAGGGCGTTGGCCGAGAAGTACCCCTACGCGCACGCGGAGCTGGATTTCACCAATCCCTTTGAACTGCTGGTTGCCACCGTCCTCTCGGCCCAGACCACCGACGTTACGGTCAACCAGATCACGCCGCTGCTGTTTGCACGCTACCCGGATGCGCGGGCCATGGCGGAGGCGGATCCGGCGGCGCTGGAGGAAATCATCAAGCCAACCGGCTTCTTCCGGGCCAAGTCCCGGAACCTTCTGGCGCTGGCCACCCGCCTGGTGGATGAGTACGACGGCTTGGTGCCCGGCCGGATCGAGGACCTGGTCACGCTGCCCGGTGTAGGGCGCAAGACCGCGAACGTGGTCCTCGGGAACGCATTCGGGATTCCCGGCATCACCGTCGACACCCATTTCGGCCGGCTGGCCCGCAGGTTCGGTTGGACACAGTCGGAGGACCCCGTGCAGATCGAGGCCGATGTGGCCGAGCTGTTCGAACCGAAGGACTGGACCATGCTGTCGCACCGGGTGGTGTTCCACGGCCGGCGCGTCTGCCACTCCCGGAAACCGGCGTGCGGGGCATGCCCTGTGGCCAACTGGTGTCCCAGTTACGGCCTGGGCGAAACGGATCCGGCCAAGGCGGCCAAGCTCCTCAAGTACGAACTCGCCCCGGGAAGCGAGGCGCTGCTGGCGGAGCTGCTGGCAGATACCGAGCGTGCCGCCGAGATCAGGATGGCATCCCGGAAGAGGGCCCTGTGAGCGCCCGCGAGGACCTGATTGGCTTGGTGCGCAGGGCGGAGTCGGGTTTCGACGCCACCCCGGATCCGCGCTGGGCCGCCCTTACCGTGGACGAGGAGTCGGCGCGCAGGGCCGCCGTGCTGATGCTTTTCGGCGCCCTGGACGACGTCCCCGCATCCTCCGGCAAACCCCTTGCACCCGCCGACCTCGACGTGCTGCTCCTGGAACGCGCCCACACGCTCGGCTCGCACCCGGGGCAGGTCGCCTTTCCCGGCGGCAGCATCGACGCCAATGAATCACCGGTGGAAGCAGCCCTTCGTGAGGCCGAGGAGGAAACCGGGCTCGATGCGGGCGGCGTCGAAGTGCTGGGCACCCTTCAAAAGCTCGGTCTTTCGCACAGCAACTTCCTGGTGACGCCGGTGCTCGGCTGGTGGCGGTCGCCGTCCCCGGTCAGGGTGGTGGACTACGGCGAGTCCGCCCAGGTTTTCCGTGTGCCGGTGCGGGACCTGCTGGACCCGGACAACCGGGTGATGGCCACGGTGCACCGGGCCGGCCGCACCTTCGAAAGCCCCGGGTTTACCGTCAACGGTGTGCTGGTGTGGGGCTTCACCGGAATCGTCCTCAGCGGGCTGTTCGACCAGCTTGGCTGGTCCGTCCCGTGGGACCGCAGCCGCCTGCACCGGCTGGGCGTGTAAGAGGATAGGGGAAGCCACGCGCGCCATTGAGCGCGGCTGCCCGGTCGAGAGCGGGTCCCCGGCGAAAAGCCGGGGAGCCCCGCTACGTGGATTCAGGCCTGTTGCTGCCTGAGGTCCACCACGATGCCTGTCGCCGCGTTTTCCCGCATCGCCTTGATGCCTTCACGCAGCGTGTTCAGTGACTTGAAGTTGGGTGACACGGCAACGGTATTGCCTTCCGCGTCTGTGAGCCGCAGCCGGTATGCCTCGTCTCCTACTCGATGAATTTCAAACCTGCCCGCCATATGCCGGACCTCCCCTGGTATGCGTCGTTGCATCAGCCGTTCCGACCGGTCTGCATCAGTCGCCGCTAAAAACTGTAACGTCCGTCACGGAGCCCGTCGAGCTACTGCCGGGTAGGTTACTTTCTTCTATACGTGGGTAAGAAAAGTGGTTGACTTGCGCTCACTTGGCGTGGTCGTAGGAGTCCACTACAGCCATGCTCACGGGAAATTCCACCGGAATGGGCCCGAACAGCAGCTCTTTGGCGGAATTGGCGGCGTCTTCAATGGCTTTAATGCAGGCGGCCACTCCGTCCGCCGGGGCATGGACCATCACTTCGTCGTGGAGGAAGAAGACCAGTTCGGCGCCCACGGTGCCGTCCGCACGCAAGGCGCGCAGCCGCCGTCGTAAGTCCGCAAGCCAGCAGGCCGCCCAGTCGGCGGCCGAGCCCTGAACCACGAAGTTCCGGGTGAAGCGGCCCCGGGACCTTGCAACGGACTCCGCGCGGCGCTGCTCCTCGGCCGTAGTGGACCGCTGGCTCTGGAACCAGCGCTCGGACGGCGGCGGGCTGCTCCGGCCCAGCCTCGTGGTCACCGTTCCGCCGGTTTCACCTGCCCTGGCGGCGCGCTCAACGAAGTCCACCGCCCTCGGGTAGGTCCGGGCGAGTTGCGGCATGAGGCGGCCCGCTTCCCCCGACGTGGCCCCGTACATTGCACCCAGCAGGGCCATCTTCGCCTTCGCCCGGTCGCCGCCGAAGCCTTTGGCGGCAATGGCCGCGTAGAGGTCCTGGTCCCGGGCGGCCTCGGCCATCACGGAGTCCTGCGCCAGTGCCACGAGGACACGGGGCTCCAGCTGGGAGGCGTCCGCCACGATCAGTTTGTGGCCCGGATCGGCGTGCACGGCACCACGGACCTGGCGCGGGATCTGCAAGGCACCGCCCCCACGAGAGGCCCAGCGCCCGGACACCACTCCGCCCACCACGTACTCGGGCCGGAACCTGCCCCCTGCCACCCAGGCATCCAGCCAGGACCAGCCGTTGGCTGTGTGCAGCCGCGACAGTTTCTTGTACTCCAGCAAGGGCCCTATGACCGGATGGCTGGACTCCCGCAGCTCCCATTTCCGGGTGCTTTTCACCTCGATGCCGTTGCGGTGCAGGGCGCGTATCAGTTCCTGCGGGGAGTCCGGGTTCAATGCGGGTGCGTTCAGCAGCTTCCTCAGCTTCGTGGCCAGCGCCTCCAGCCTGGCGGGGCGGTGGCCCAAGGGCGGGCGCGGCCCAAGCTGCTCGGCAAGGATTTTTTCATGCAGGTCTTCCCGCCAGGGAACGCCGGCGTGCTGCATTTCGGCGGCGATCATGGCGCCGGCGGACTCTGCAGCGAGCAGCAGCTGCAGCCGGTTCCGCCGGTTCCCGTCCGCGCCTACTGCGGCGAGGGCGGCCTGCTGGGCAGAGTATTCGGTGCGGAGTTCGTCCAGTGTCCGGCGATGCGCGGGCGCTGCGTCCGGCTCATCGAAAAGGGCACCCTGGTCCGCCGGCCGGCGGGGCGGCAGGAGGAATTTGGGCGGCAGGAGCGGGTCGTCCGCCGGGGTCCTGTCCGCGGTGCGGGCGTACTCCGTGTGGGCCGTGAACTGCGAAAAGGCGAGGACGTTTCCGCAGAGGGTGATGTCGTAGCACCGCTCGAGCTCGACGCCGGCAGCCAGCAGGTCCGGATACCAGTCCTGGGTGCGGTGCCAGATCCAGCGGGGCGCTTGCCCGGCCTTGCGTTTGCTTTCGAGTCCACGGACGACGGCGGCAAGGTCCTCCCGCGCGATGAGGCGGGGCTGGGAGTTGGCCGGCTGGGGCTGGCCCGCCTGCGTCAGTTCCTGAAGCGCCGCGCCGTGGGAGTGGGCGGCGAGCAGCAGGTACATGGTCCAATTGTGCCCTTTTCCTGGGGCTGCTTCTTGCCCGTGGCTTCCTTCTTGTGGCTTCTTTCTGGGCTGCTTCGCGCGGCCGCCTGCCCGGCTTTTCCACATAGCCGCCGCTGTGCCTTACCTGCCTCCATCGGGACGTGGAGAGTAGCTCCATGAGCAGGCACCAGTTGACCCCTATCCCTACCGAGTCGGGCAGCGCCGGGGGCTCACCGCGGTCCGGCCCAATCCATCCCGGAAACAGCCCGGGCGAACAGGGTACGGACGTGTGGCTGCCGGCTGGATCCGACGAGGTGTTGCTGGTGACGTCATCGGCGGTCCTTCGGGCCGAGGTGGAGCGGATTGTGGCTGCGGCCGGTGCACATTTGCGTGTTGTGGGCGACGCTGCCGAAAGCGGCCGGTACTGGGACGGGGCGGGCGCTGTGCTGGTGGGAAGCGACCTCCGCGAACTTCCGCCCCGGCGGCGTGCCCCCGCAGTGCTGGTTGGGCTCGACGGCGAAGGAGACAGCCTGTGGCACCTCGCTGCAGCGTTGGGGGCAGAACGGGTGGCAGTCCTCCCCGACGCCGCCGCGTGGCTGGCCGACCACCTCAGCCGTTCGCGTGCACCGGCTCCTGGTGGGCTTGTCCTGGGCGTGACCGGCGGGTGCGGCGGGGCCGGGGCCACCACAGCTGCCGTTTGGATAGCCCAGGCTGCCGCGGGCCTCGGAGTCCGTGTGCTGCTGGTTGACGGCGACCCCTGGGGCGGCGGGGTGGAGCTTGCCATCGCTGCCGAGGAAGCCCCGGGCCTGCGCTGGCCGGACCTGTCCGAGGCCCGGGGCAGCATCGATCCCGTCCAGCTCTCGGATTCCCTGCCCGTGGCCGGCGGGTTCTCCTTCCTGTCCTGGCCTGCCAGCAGGGAACAATCGATTCCGGTGGCCGTTGCCACCACGGTGGGTGTCCTTGATGCCGCCCGCCGGGGCTACGAACTGGTAGTAGTGGATATCGGCCGGAGGACGGAACCGCTGCAGGCCTTCACCTGGGACTGCGACCGGATCCTGGTGGTGGTTCCAGCGCAGCTGAAGGCGGCCGTGGCCGCGGTGCGGCTGCTGCAGGAGTTCCCTCCGGTTGAGGCTGGCCTCCTGGTCCGCGGAAAGCCTGGCGCTGCGCTGGACGGGTCGTTGCTCTCCGAAGCCATCGGGCTTCCCGTCCAGGGCCGGGTGCCGGAATTGCGCGGAGTGGCAGCTGCCACGGAGTCCGGCCGGCTCCTTGACCTGGGCAAGCGGCGGAGCATCCGCCATTTTGCCGCGTCCGTCTTCGATGCCCTGGGTGGGGACACGCTCGTTGGGGATTCCGCATGAGGCAAAAACCCGGCCTGGAACCGGCGGCTGCCGGCCTTGCCGGACCGGGAACGGCGCTGCCAGTGGCGGGATCGGGACGACGGCGGGACAGCCGTCTGCAGGACGGCCGGGGCCGCCGCGTGGACGCGGGGCTGCTGGAATCGGTCCGGGAGTCGATGATGGCCGAGGCCGGCGCGGTGACACCGTCGCGGGTGGCTGCCGCCGTGCAGGCGACAGGCAAACTGCTCGGGACCGCAGGTTCCCTCGCCGCGGCCGAACGGATCAGCGCCGAGCTGAACGGGCTGGGGCCGCTGCAGGAACTCACCCGCGACCCGGCCACCACGGACATTTTCGTGAACGCACCGGATTCAGTGTGGGTGGACCGTGGCGGGGGCATCGAGCGGGCACCCATTTTTTTCGACAACGAATCCCAGTTGCGGGCCCTGGCGTGCAGGCTGGTCTCAGCGGGAGGGCGGCGGCTGGATGACGGCTCTCCCTGCGTCGACGTGCGCCTGGCCGGGGGCTACCGCGTCCACGCCGTGCTCCCGCCGGTCTCCACGGCCGGGACCCTGTTGAGCATCCGGATCCGTCGGGAGCGGGTGTTCACCATGGCCGAACTCAGTGCCGCCGGGATGTTCAGTCCATGGCTGCAGGCTGTCCTTGCAAAGGTGGTGGAGCAGCGGCTGAGCTTCCTTATCAGCGGTGCCACCGGCTCCGGAAAGACCACCTTGCTGTCCACCTTGCTGGGGCTGTGCTGCCCGGAGGAACGGCTGGTCCTGATCGAGGACGCAGCAGAACTCAACCCCCTCCACCCGCACGTGGTATCGCTCGAGTCCCGGCACGGGAACCTGGAAGGCGGCGGCGAGGTGGACCTTGGCGAACTGGTCCGGCAGGCACTGCGCATGCGGCCGGACCGGCTGGTGGTGGGCGAATGCCGCGGCGCCGAAGTACGCGAGCTGCTCACGGCGATGAACACCGGCCATAGTGGCGGGGGCGGCACCATCCACGCGAACACTGCCGCCGCTGTCCCTGCCCGGTTGACGGCGCTCGGCGCACTGGCCGGACTGGGCACCGACGCCGTGAGGCTCCAGGCTTCCAGCGCGCTCGACGTCATCATCCACGTTGAACGGACTTCCCGGGGACGCGAGGTGTCCTGCATCGGCGTGGTCGGCGACGGCCCGGGCGGGTTGGCCGTCGTTCCTGCACTGGAAGCTGCCGCCGGTGTCCCCGGTCCTGCCTGGCCGGTGCTCGCTGCACGGTTAGGGATGCAGGCAGGGGATCTTCCGTGATCCTCGTCCTGGCCGCCGTCCTCGTTCTCGCGGTTGTCCTGCTGCTGAAGCCGCCACACGGGGCCCCTGCAAGGCTGCGCCGGGCAGCAGGGCAGGGCGGTGCAGCAGGGCAGGGCCGGGCAGCAGGGCAGAGCCAGGCCGTGTCCTTTACTGCCGGAAAGCCGGTACTGCCCGGGGCGCCGGGTTGGCGGGCCAGGCGTTCGGCGGGGAAAGGCGGCATCTCAGGGGCGCCGGCCCTGACCCTGGTGGTCCAGCAGCTCGCAGCACTGCTCAAGGGAGGCCGGACGCCCGGCCGGCTGTGGGACGAACTGTGGGTGCTGTACGGGGTGGAATCAGCGGCCTTCAGTCCGGCGCATCCTCCGGCCGGTTCGCTGGCATGGCACCCCTTCCCATCCCCACATCAGCCCCCTTCCGCCGGGCAGCCAGCCGGGCAACCCGGAGCCGGGCTGTCGGCACCTTCTCTCGCCGTGCTTGCCTCTGCCAGGGCTGCGGCAGCGGGCGGCACTCCAGTGTCTGAAGCAATCCGGAGGGCGCTGCCCGTGGGAAACCCGGGCCGGAACCGCGAGGCACGGATCTGGTGCGAGCTGGCAGCCTGCCTCGATATAGCGGAGGCAAGCGGATGTCACTTGGCCGATGTCCTCACCCGGTTTGCCGCCCAGCTCGAAGTGGAGGCCGACGCCGACGCGGCCCGCCAAACCGCCCTGGCGGGCCCCAAAGCAACAGTGACCCTGCTGACCTGGCTGCCTCTTATGGGGCTGGGGCTGGGAGCCGCACTGGGAGTGGACCCGGTTGCCGTGCTGCTCGGAACGCCACTGGGGCTGGCAGCGCTGGCGGCCGGAATCGCCCTTACGGTCGCCGGCAGGGTGTGGTCGGCCCGTCTGGTGGCGGCTGCGGCCGGTGCTGGGGTGCCATGACTGGCGAGTCCGCCCTTGCCGTGGCCGTCTTCCTGGCGCTCGCCGCTGCCGCCTGCCTCGCCTGCTCCGGGCGTTGGACGGCGAGGAAACGTCTCCGCGCCCTGCGCATCGCCGCGGAGGACGCGGGTGTCCCTCCGGTGGGCGGACCAGGGACCATACGGACCCGGGAAGGACCCGGTCTGCGCGATACCGCCATGATGCTCGAACTGGTGGCGGCGATGCTGGATACAGGTTCCAGCATCGGGCGGTCGCTGGAGCTGGTGGCGGCCTCTGCCTCTCCCCGGTACAGCGATGCGCTCCGGCCGGTTGTGTCGGCCTTGGCCATCGGTGCGGACTGGAAAACCGCTTGGCGCAGTTCGGCCGTCCGGCTCCCCGAAATCCTGGAACTGCGCGACGCCCTCGGGTTCGCGGCCCTGACGGGTGCGCCGTCGTCGGCCATCCTGTACGCCCAGGCGGCAAGGCTCCGCCGCGAGAGGTTCCGGGCGGCAGAAAAACGCGCGGCCTCCCTGGGCGTAAAGCTCGTGGTTCCGCTGGGATTGTGCTCGCTTCCGGCCTTCATCTGCCTGGGTGTGGTTCCCGTGCTGTTGGCCCTGGTGCCTTCCGGAAGCTAGCTCGCCGCGGTGGATTTTCGCCGCAACCCTGTCTTTTCCTCCACACCAGCCAAGCACCCGCGCTTTTCCACTTAGCCGATCCAACGCCTTACCGGTCCCGCCCCGGGCCGGGAAGAGTCAAGACCAGCCGGCAGCATCACCGGCCCCAGGAAAGGAAACACCACATGTCCATGAACCACCACCGCCGCTACTTTGCCGGATCTGCTGTGCCCGCGGCTTCGCGTCCTACCGTTCCCGGCCGGAGCAACAACACGAACCGCAATGCAGGGGCAAACATCGGCGGTACCCTGCCGGCCAACGTTGTGGAACTCTACCCCGGAGCAAGCCTGCCCCCGAATCGCCGCCGCACCATCCGGCTAATGGGCTCGGAAGCCGGCATGGCCACCGCGGAATACGCAATCGCCACCCTCGCGGCAGTGGGGCTGGCGGGGTTGCTTGTCTTCATCCTCCGGAGTGACGAGGTGCGCGGGTTCCTGCTGACCCTGATCCGTACGGCACTGGCACTGCCGTGACCGAGGCGCCGGCTGCGCTGTGTGATCCGATAAGCCGGGCAGTATCCTCCCCGGGAGGCCGGCAAGCCAAGGGCGGCCGCAGACGCCGCGCGTCGGCTCCCGCACGCGGGTCGGTCACCGCGGAGTTCGCCGTTGCCCTGCCCGCAGTGCTGGCTTTGTTGGCCATGCTCCTCGCCGGGGCCGCTGCCGGGGTCACCCAGCTTCGGATTGAGGAGGGGGCGCGGGCCGGTGCACGGGCACTGGCGAGGGGTGAGGATCCTGCCACCGTCGAAAAAGCAGTGAAGACACTTGCGGGCGGAACCGCTTCGGCCTCGGTGGCCGCGGAGGGCGGCTGGTTCAGCATCAACGTCACGGACCGCGTGGGCGGTTCCCTTGGCCCCGCTATTCCGTGGACGCTCACCGCGCGCGCTTCCACCCGTAGCGAGTCGCCTGCAGCAAGCGCAGCCAGCGGGCTGACTGACGGAAGGGGGAACCGATGACGGGAGCGGACGCGGGGAGCGGAACGGCGGTAAACCGGCGGGAGACTTCCAACCGGGGCGGCAGAAACATGGCGCTGCACGGTGAAGACGTTGGTGAAGACCACGGCGAGCGAGGTTCCGGGACGGTGTTGGCCGCTGGCCTGGCTCTGGTGGTCCTGTTGGCCACGGCCTTGGTGCTGCTGCTTGCCCAATCAGCGGTGCTGGCCAGCAGGGCGGCTTCCGCAGCCGACCTCGCCGCTCTTGCCGGCGCCGACGCGCTTCGCGGCATCACCGAGGGCGAACCCTGTACGGTGGCTGCTGCCGTCGCAGCCCGCCACGCGGCCCGCGTCCAAAGCTGCGTGGAGGGTACGGGGCAGACACTTGAGGTCCGGACAGAGCTGGGTGCATCCTTGCTGGGGCCCGCAGCCGGCCATGCCCGAGCCGGACCTCCGCCTTAGGCGCGTCGCGCGCCGGCGCTTGGTTCGCTGAAGGACGGCTGCTCCGTGGCATCTTTCAACAGGACATCCAAGAGGGTTACGGCGGCGTCCTTGTCCAGCGGATTGTTCTTGTTGCCGCACTTGGGGGACTGCACGCAGGATGGACAGCCCGAGTCGCACTCACAGGCCTTGATCGCGTCCCGGGTGGCGGCCAGCCACACCTTCGCCTTGTCAAAGCCCCGTTCGGCAAAGCCCGCGCCGCCGGGGTGCCCGTCATACACAAATATGGTGGGCACCCCGGTGTCGGCGTGCAGGGCGGTGGAGACCCCGCCAATGTCCCACCGGTCGCTTGACGCCACCAAGGGCAGGAGCCCGATCGCAGCATGTTCGGCGGCGTGCAGGGCACCGGGAAACTGGGCTTCGACCAGGCCGGCGGCCGTGAGCGACCTGTTGTCCACCACGAACCACACGGCTTTGGTGAACAGGTCCCGGGCCCCGAGGTCCAATGGTTCCTCGCCGAGGATCTCATTGGAAATCAGGGCCTTGCGCTGGAAGGAGACCACTTGCGTGGTGACCTTGACGTCGCCGAAGTGGACGGTGATGCCACCCCATTCCATGGTCCGCTGCGTCCCCAGGACCTCGATCTGGGTGACGTCGCGCGCGGTGGTGTAGTAGTCCGGGTTGGCGCGGCGCACCACCACACAGTGGTCCTCTTCGTTGAGGTCCTCCACCACATAGCTGTCCCCCTGGTGGATGTACACCGCCCCGTTGTGCGCCTGGTAGTGGGTCTGCGGCGAGTCCATGGTCCCGAGAAGGGAACCCGTGTCCCCATCCACGATGCTCACCGGTCCGCCGCCGTCGGCCCGCAGGTTGACCATGGCTGCGGCGCTCTGGGCGTGCGTCCAGAACCAGCCCGCCGGCCTTCGACGGAGGTAGCCCTGCGCTACCAGCCTGTCCAGAAGGGCCTCCGCCGTTTTACCGAACAAGTCCAGCTCGCCCGGGCCCAGCGGAAGTTCCGCCGCGGCCGCGCACAGGTGCGGGCCGAGCACGTAGGGGTTGGAGGGATCGAAGACCGTCGCCTCCACGGAGACGTCGAAAATCGCCTCGGGGTGGTTCACGAGGAACGTGTCCAAGGGGTCGTCGCTGGCGACGAACGCGGCGATGGCTTCCTGGCCGGCCCTGCCGGCCCGCCCGATCTGCTGGAAAAGGGAAGCCCGGGTTCCCGGCCAGCCTGCCACCAGGACGGCGTCCAGGCCGGAGATGTCAATGCCCAGCTCCAGGGCAGAGGTGCTGGAGACACCCAGGAGCTGGCCGGACCGCAGGGCTCTTTCCACGGCGCGGCGCTCCTCGGGAAGATACCCGGAACGGTAGGCAGCCACCCGCTGCGGAAGGCTCGGGTCCACCTCGTCCAGGAGGCGTTTGGTGATGGAGGAGATGGTCTCAGCTCCGCGGCGCGATTTGATGAAGGCAATGGTGCGGACTTGCGCGGACACCAGGTTTGCCAGCAGGTCGGCTGTTTCCGCGACGGCGGTACGCCGCTCCTTGGCGCCGTTCTCGCCCCGGACCTCGGTGAGGGCAGGTTCCCAGAAGGCCACCGTGGTGGCACCGTGCGGTGAGCAGTCGCGGGAGACGGCCCGGACAGGGGCGCCGATCAAGCGGGAAAAGGAGGCATCAGGGTCCGACGCCGTTGCCGAGGCGGCGATGAACACGGGCTCCGGAAAAGCGGATCCCGCTCCGTAGTAGGCACAGATCCGCCGCAGCCGCCGCATCAGGTTGGCCACATGGGAACCGAACACGCCGCGGTAGCTGTGGGCTTCGTCCACGATCACGTAGCGCAGCCGGCGGAAGAACCCGGCCCACCAAGCATGGTTGGGAAGGATGCCGAAGTGGAGCATGTCCGGGTTCGCCAGGATGAAGTTGGCGTGGTCGCGGATCCAGCGCCGGGAGGCGGGATCGGTGTCTCCGTCGTACGTCTCGGCCCTGACCGTGGGCAGCTTCAGGGCGCGGATGGCGTTCAGCTGGTCGGCAGCCAGCGCCTTGGTGGGGGAGAGGTACAGGGTGACGGCGCCGTCGTCGTGGATTTTCCCCGGGTCGGCCAGGACGCGGAGTTCAGACCTGTGGATGGCGTCCAGCGCGGGCAGCTGGTACGCCAGCGACTTTCCGGACGCCGTGCCGGTGGCCACCACCACGTGCCCGCCGCCGTGGGCGATTTCGGCGGCTTCCACCTGGTGCAGGTAGGGTTCCCCGATACCCAGCGACCCGTACGCGGCCACCAGGTCCGGGTGGACCCAGTCTGGCCATGGCCCATGCACCGCCGCGCGCGCCGGGAGGGTGCGGACATGACGGAGCTGTTCCGGATCCGGGCCGCGGCCCAGCATGGGAATCAGGGAGTCATGGGGGTTCACCCCAACATTGTTTCACCCGCCGGGCAACCGGCAGGCCCGGTTCGCCCAAGGGGGAACCGGGCAGAACAAAAAGCAGGGTCAGCTCAGGGAAAGGTCGGATCCGTCGTGGGATGCGGACAGCATAAGCACGCGGGAGACAGTGCTCCAGCCCAGATGGGAATAGAGCTTTTGGCCGTCGACGGATGCCAGCAGCAGCCCGGTAGTGACATCGTGCTCGAAGGCCTGCGCGGCGAGGGCCCGCATGATGAAACTGCCCAGCCCGCGGCGCTGGAACCCAGGTTCCGTGATGATCTTGTCGAACACGGCGGTGTCACCCACCACAAACACCCGGCCGCTTGCAGCCAAGGCATCACCGGAGCGCACCTCCGCGTAGTGGACGCCGTTGTGCTCTGACGCGGAGAATGCCAGGTCGTCGTCCGACAGCCAGGGATCCTCGGCGTCCTGGGTCTCCATGTCCACGATCATCATGGTCTGCGAATCGGAGGTGACGTTCAGCCCATGTTTCCGGGCCATCGCTGCGTACCGGGGGATGTCGTTCGTGAGGATTGTCAGGACGCGGGGCGGAACCTCGGCCGTCCTGGCGGCCAGGGCGGCGAATTCATCGTCGGTGGGGTCGGACGCGAAGTATTCCCACTCACCGCTTGTGTCTTCCCGGAGGGCAGCGGGGAACCGTCCCTCTTTGGATGTCTGGTACCCGCGGCAGCCGGCCCAGCCCGCCACCCACACCTCAAGAAGGCCAGTGATGTCTTCAATCATGGTTTCGGGGCTCATGGCATGAACACTATTCCAGCCCGATCGCCAGCAACAGGGTACTTATGCAATTGTGATGCAGGAGGGGCTAGAGAGGTCTTCCGCCCCGACAGGGCCCCACGGGGAATGGCCCCATGGCTGGTCCCCGAACCCAAGCCGGTACCCTTAAATACGTGGCTTTGAACCGAATTGTGCTCTTCTACGGCTTTACCCCCATCGCTGATCCGGACGCGGTGCGTCTCTGGCAGCGTGCCCTCTGCGAGAAGCTGGGCCTGACCGGGCGCATCATCATCTCCAAAGACGGCATCAATGCCACCGTGGGCGGCGGGATCGGTGCGGTCAAGCAGTACGTCAAGACCACCCGCGAGTACAAGGGCTTCCACGACATCGACGTCAAATGGTCCGACGGCGGCGCGGACGACTTCCCGAAGCTCAGCGTCAAGGTCCGTGACGAAATCGTCTCCTTCGGCGCGCCCGGTGAGCTCAAGGTAGACGCGAACGGTGTGGTGGGCGGCGGCAAACACCTCAAGCCGGACGAGCTGCACGAGCTGCTGGACGCCAAGAAACAGGACGGCGAAGAAGTGGTCTTCTTTGACGGCCGGAACACCTTTGAAGCCCAGATCGGCCGCTTCAAGGACGCTGTGGTTCCTGACGTCGCCACCACCCATGACTTCATCAAGGAACTGGACTCGGGCAAGTACGACGCCCTCAAGGACAAGCCCGTGGTGACCTACTGCACCGGCGGCATCCGCTGCGAGGTGCTCTCCAGCCTGATGGTGAACCGTGGCTTCAAAGAGGTCTACCAGCTGGACGGCGGAATTGTCCGCTACGGTGAAGCCTTCAAGGACCAGGGCCTCTGGGAAGGCTCCCTCTACGTTTTCGACAAGCGCATGCACCTTGAATTCAGCGAGGACGCCAAAACCATCGGTGAATGCGCGCGCTGCTCTGCGCCCACCAGCAAGTTCGAAAACTGTTCCAACCCCAGCTGCCGCACCCTTACGCTGTACTGCGCCGAATGCGCCTCCAGCCCCGAAACCCTCCGCTGCCCCGAGGGCTGCGCGGCCTGAAGACCGCCGAACGCGGACTGAAAATTGCCGGACACGCGCCAGCAACAGCAACACCCGTCACAGCCGCCGCAGCCGGTAGGCGAAGTTGGCGCCGGTCCGGGCCTCCACCGTTAGGTTCAGGGCCGTCTCCCCCGAGAGGTAAATAACGTTCTCGCGGTTGACGCCGCACCTCAGGCCCAGGTCCACCAGGGTCAGCGCATCGCTGCGGACAACGAATGTCACCCTCCGCTGGCTCCGGCAGGCCAAAGCCAGCGCATAGGTGCCGGTTTCCAGGACCGGCGTGGTTTCGGTGTGCACCTCCGTGGCGGCAAGGAGCCCGGCTCCTGCATGGACCACCGGCTGCGGGGTGTCGGGCAGGGTGCGCTCCACCCAGTCATCCAGTTCCGCTTCGGCGACGGGGTCGCGCCGCATCGCGTCGCGGGTGAACACCGGAGCGGGGGCTGCCGTGGGTTCCTCGATGGTGCCGGACCAGTCCCGACCGTCGTCGTAGGTGTATTCACAGCCGCACATCGCCATCCCGGCTGCCAGCACAAGGCCAAGGACGACGGCGGCCGCCGGCTTCCGCGCCAGCGGCGCCCGTGCTGTCCCTCCGGAAAGGGGCGCGGAGAGTCTCCGCACGCTGGGCATAGTCCGACTTTAAGCCCGACGGGGCCCGCGGACCATAGCGGAGGGCCCGCTATTTCGCGGGTGCCAGGTGGTAGGCGTAGATCAGCGGCGCGTCCACGCTGGAAGTACTGATATCAACCCTGCCGGGCTCCGGCAGGGTGATCCTGGTGATTTCCCGGCTGCCGTTGCAGGCCGCCCCGGCGTCCACCACCTGGCTGCCGTTAAGGGACACCGCGAAGAATGCTTTCCCGCCGCCTTCGCACGTGGCTGTCAAGGTGTAGCGTCCCGCCGGAACGTTGGCCGCCTCCTGGACGATGCGGTCCCGGTTGAGGATCTTGCCGGCATCCTCCAGCACGGTCCCCGCTGGGGCGGGCAGCGCCGTGGCCTGCCACTTCGGTACGTCCGCACTCTCAATGGACACAGCTGGGGAACAGGCCGCCAGGCCGAGGGCAGCGGCGGGCGCGACGGCAGCCAGCACCAGCCCGCCGGACTTCAGCGGGTAACGGCGGACGGCAGCTCGACGGCGGGCGCGCGGAAGGAGGGGCAGCGGGGCAGGCATGCTTCAACGCTACCCCGCGGACAGGACAGCTTTGCACACGGGGACTGATGGAAGGACGTGAGGATGCACGCCCATCGGCTGCCAGACCAAAACGGGCGCCGGACTAAACTTGGCCGGTGCCTAGATCCCCATACGAGTTCACCGCCGGCAACACCCCCGACGCCCCGCGCAGCGACCTTCCCGGGCTGCTCGCAGCACTTGCAGCGGACCTGCGCCGGAGCGGCTACACGCTTGACGGCGTCGCAAAGCTTCTTGGGCCCGCCGCTTCGGCCGCGCTCAACCGGGACCAGATCATCCCGGCCCTCCTCGCTACCGAGCGCGCTGCCCGCCGGGACGAGAACGCGAAGCCGCTCGCCGCCGTCGTCCGCCTCTGGCTCCTGGCCGAACCGCAGGAACGGGACATGCTCGACGCCGCCCTGCCCGCCGTCCGCAGCGAAGGCTTGCTGGAGCTGGGGCTGGCCCAGACCGTGCCCGGCACTTCGCTGGTGGCGGCGAAGGCGGACCTGCGGCCCTACGGCTGGGAAGGCACCGAAGGTGACAAGACAGCCGGCAGCGGCGGCGCCGAACTGTGGGTGGCGAGCGACCTCGCGGCACACCAGCAGGGGGGAGTGCTCCGGCGCGACCATGTGCTGGGCATCGGGCAGGCCTCCACCACGCTGGTGCAGACAACCATCCGCCGCCACAGCACTCGCGCGCTGGACCTTGGCACCGGCTGCGGCATCCAGACGTTCCACCTGCTGCACCACTGCGGTCACGTGACGGCCACGGACATTTCAGAACGCGCGCTCGCCTTCACCCGCTTCAACATCCTGCTCAATGCCGAGGCCCTCTCCGTTGACCCGGCACGGCTGGCGGAGCGCGTGAGCCTCCGCCAGGGGTCGCTCCTGGAACCGGTGGCCGGCGAGGAGTTTGACCTGGTGGTGTCCAACCCGCCGTTCGTCATCACCCCGCGGCGCCCCGGAGAAAGCACGTCCGGGCAGTTTACGTACCGCGACGGCGGGCTGCCCGGCGATGGGATTGTCTCTTCCCTGGTGACGGAGCTGCCCGGAGTACTGGCGCCCGGCGGCACCGCCCAGATGCTCGGCAACTGGGAGGTGACGGCCGGAGCAGAGTGGCATGTGCGGCCGAGAAGCTGGGTCCGGCCCGGTGTGGACGCGTGGTTCATCCAGCGGGAGCAGGTCAGCCCGGAGCAGTACGCGGAGACCTGGCTGCAGGATGCGTCCGAAAGCCGGGACCGGCGGCACTACCAGGACGCCTATGGCGCCTACCTCGCGGATTTCGGGTCCCGGAACGTGGAGGGGATCGGCTTCGGCATGGTCTGGTTGCGCCGTCCCGTTTCCGGCGCGCAGGCCACCGTGAGCCGTTTCGAGGAAATCACCTATCCCATCGAGCAGCCCATCGGCCCCCACCTGCGTGCCGCGGTCGAACGCTGCGACTGGCTCGCAGCCAACACACTTGAGGACGCCCACCTGCTCGTCGCGGACGACGTCACCGAGGAACGGCACCAGCGGCCCGGCGCGGAGCACCCCGGAGTGATCCTGCTGCGCCAGGGCTCCGGGCTGCGGCGCACCAACCTGCTCAGCACCGAACTGGCCGGGTTTGTGTCAGCCTGCGACGGCGACCTCACTGCCAGCCAGATCGCGGGCGCCCTGGAGGCACTCCTGGGCGGCGGCATGGACGGCGGCGGGGATGGCGGAGACCCGGGATTTGATGCCGGTAGCTTCCGCGCGTCGCTGCTTGCCGACGTGGAAAACCTGGTCCGTGACGGCTTCCTGGTTCCGGCCGCCGGCTGAGCCCCCGGTGTCGTTCCGCGGCACCGGCTTTTCCACACCGAATGCACACAATTGTCCAAAATATGGTGAACTAGGCCAATATGGGCTCATCTGCCCCAGCAACCTTTTTCTGTAGGAGCACCGTGCCAAGCAAGGCCAAAACCGGCAAGAAACTCGTGATTGTGGAGTCTCCGGCCAAGAGCAAGACCATCGCCAAGTACCTGGGCGAAGGCTTCATCGTTGAGGCCTCCATCGGTCATATCCGCGACCTTCCGCAGCCGTCGGAGCTCCCCGCAGAGCTGAAGAAAACCTCGGTGGGCAAGTTCGCCGTCGACATTGAGCACGACTTCAAGCCCTACTACGTGGTGTCCGCGGACAAGAAGAAAAAGGTCACTGAACTCAAGGCGGCACTCAAAGACGCCGACGAACTTTACCTCGCAACCGATGGGGACCGCGAAGGCGAAGCCATCGCGTGGCACCTGCTGGAAGTGCTCAAGCCCAAGGTCCCGGTGTACCGGATGACGTTTGGCGAAATCACCAAGGAAGCCATCCAGCGCGCCATGGGCAACCTGCGCGACGTCGATTCCGCGCTGGTGGACGCGCAGGAGACCCGCCGTATCCTGGACCGCCTCTACGGCTACGAGATCTCGCCCGTCCTGTGGCGCAAGGTGGCCCGCGGACTCTCCGCCGGCCGTGTGCAGTCAGTGGTCACCCGCATGGTGGTGGACCGCGAACGCGAACGCATGGCCTTCAAGGCCGCCTCGTACTGGGACCTCACAGGCCAGTTCGGGGCCGACGCCGGATCCTTCAAAGCCAAGCTCGCCGCCGTGGACGGCGCGAAGGTGGCCACCGGCCGTGACTTTAATGACGACGGCGTCCTCGTTTCCAAGAACGTCGTCCACCTGAACGAGGAGCTGGCGGTGTCCCTGGCCGCCGGGCTCCAGGACTCGGAGTTCCGCGTCCGGTCGGTGGACACTAAGCCGTACACCCGCCGCCCGGCTGCGCCGTTCACCACGTCCACCCTGCAGCAGGAAGCTGGCCGCAAGCTGCGGTTCTCCTCCAAGAGCACCATGCAGATCGCACAGCGCCTGTATGAAAACGGCTACATCACCTATATGCGTACGGACTCGTCCGCGCTGAGCGACGAGGCCATCACGGCCGCACGCCGGCAGGCGTCGGAGCTGTACGGTCCCGAATACATTCCAGGTTCGCCCCGGGTCTACTCCAACAAGGCAGCGAACGCCCAGGAAGCACACGAGGCCATCCGTCCCGCCGGTGACTCGTTCCGCACCCCCGCACAGGTTGCCTCCCAGCTCTCCGGCGACGAGTTCCGCTTGTACGAGCTGATCTGGAAGCGCACCGTCGCCTCGCAGATGGCCGACGCCAAGGGCTCCACCGCCACCATCCGCCTGGGCGCGGTGGCTGCAGGTGCTGCGGGCGAAGGCCGCGACGCCGAATTCTCCGCCTCCGGTACCGTCATCACTTTCCCCGGCTTCCTGGCCGCCTACGAGGAGGGCAAGGACGAGACCCGCGGCGACGACGACTCCGACGAAGCGCGCCGCCTGCCCAACGTGGCCAAGGGCGACTCGCTCAACGCCTCCGAGATCGTGGCCGTGGGCCACGAGACCTCGCCGCCACCGCGCTACACCGAAGCGTCCCTGACCGCTGAACTGGAAAAGAAGGGCATCGGGCGTCCGTCCACCTACGCGTCCACCATTTCCACCATCCAGGACCGCGGCTACGTCCGGAAACAGGGCTCGGCCCTGGTCCCCAGCTGGATCGCCTTCTCGGTGATCCGCCTGCTGGAGCAGCACTTCAGCGACTATGTGGACTACGAATTCACCGCTGACATGGAAGGCGACCTGGACAAGATCGCCAACGGCCAGGCCGCCGGTGCCTCCTGGCTTCGCCACTTCTACTTTGGCGAGGATTCCGACCCCGGCCTGCTGAGCATCGTCAACAACCTGGGCGAGATCGACGCGCGGGAGATCAACTCCATTCCCATCACCGATGGGATCACCCTGCGTGTGGGCAAGTTCGGACCCTATCTGGAGAGCTCCGCCGCCACCGTCGATCCGAAAACGGGGGAGATCGTCGAGTCGGCGCGCGCCAATGTGCCGGAGGACCTGGCTCCGGATGAACTGACCGCTGCCAAGGCCATCGAACTGATGGAGACTGCTGCCCCCGAAGAGCGTGTGCTGGGAACAGATCCGCACACCGGGCACACTATCGTTGCCAAGAACGGCCGCTACGGCGCGTATGTCACCGAGATCATTCCCGAGATGACCGAGGAACAGATCGCCGCGCAGCCCGTCGAGTACTACAAGAACGGCAAGCCCAAGCCGCCCAAGAAGCCGGTCAAGGCCAAGCCGCGCACCGGTTCGCTCTTCAAGTCCATGACCGTTGAGTCGGTGACCCTGGATGAGGCGCTGCAGCTCATGAGCCTGCCACGCGTGCTCGGCGCGGACGCCGAGGGCAATCCGATCACCGTGCAGAACGGCCGGTTCGGTCCCTACCTGAAGAAGGGGACGGACTCCCGGTCCATCGGCTCGGAAGAGGAAATCTTCACCATCACGCTGGAGCAGGCCCTGGAGATCTACTCGCAGCCGAAGCAGCGGGGTGCCCGCGCCGCGGTGCCGCCGCTCGCCGAATTCGGCCCGGACCCGGTGTCGGAGAAGAACATCGTGGTGAAGGAAGGCCGGTTCGGCCCGTACATCACCGACGGGATCACCAACATCACTGTGCCGCGTGCCACTTCGCTGGAGGAACTGACCCGCGAACAGGCCGTGGAGCTCCTCGCGGAGAAGCGTGCCAAGGGGCCGGTCAAGCGCACCGCCAGCCGCAAGGCGCCGGCCAAGAAGAAGGCAACGGCCAAGAAGTAGCCACGCTGGTGGTTGAGCTGGGGCTCAACCACCAGCCGGGAATTGCGCGGGGCACCCGAACATGATCGGGTAGGGGGATGACTGAACAGCCTGGAATTGCCGACCCCACTCCGCTGAACGACCTCGAGGAGAAGCTCGCTAAAGGCGGACAGCCCGACGCAAGCCCTGTGGACGTCATCCTGTCGTTCCTCAACAGCGAGGTCTACATCATCAGTTCGGACACCGTTGAGGGCCTGGACTCGCAGGTGGAGCCGCTGGTCCTGGCCAACGCCGAGGGCGACCCCGTCCTTGCCGTCTTCTCGCACCCCAGCCGGGTGGACCGGCAGTACCTGGACGCCGCACCGAATGTGCTGGGCACCCAGGGGGCAGCGATCATCGCCAACATCGGCGAGGAGCTGGGCATGGTGATCAACCCCGGCGCCGCCTACGGCTTCGAGATCAACCCGGAAGGCGTGGCCAACATCAAGCGCGATTTCAAGCGCGCGGACGAACTTCCAGACGGCGGCCAGGAAAACCCTGCCGCGGGCTGAACCTGTCCCGGGCTGCGCGTTGGCTCCCAGTTGGAATACGGCTGCCGCGCCGGTGAATAATGTGACCATGCGGCTAGGCGTCCTTGATATCGGGTCCAATACTGTCCACCTACTCCTGGTGGATGCCCACCCTGGCGCGCGGCCGGTTCCATTCGCCTCGCACAAGCGCCCCCTGTCTTTGGTCCAGTACCTGGAACCCGACGGCAGTATCAGCGACGCCGGGCAGCACGAGCTCACCGAATTCGTCCTGGAAGCCTGGGAGTTCGCCGCCCGGCACAAGGCCGAAGACCTTCTCGCGTTCTGTACTTCTGCCATCCGTGAAGCCACCAACGGCAGTGAGGTGCTGGCCCGGGTCAAGCACGAAACCACGGTGACCCTGCAGGAACTCACCGGCAGCGAAGAGGCTTCCATGACATTCTTCGCCGTCCGGCGCTGGCACGGCTGGGGCGCAGGACCCATCCTGAACCTGGACATCGGCGGTGGCTCCTTCGAAATGGCCTTTGGCCAGGACGAGCTGCCCGAGGTGGCCACCTCGGTTCCCCTCGGCGCCAGCAGGCTCACCCGGGACTGGCTCGCGGAAGATCCGCCCACCGCCAAGAGCGTCAAGGAACTGCGGCGCTACATCCGGGCAACCCTGAAGCCCGCGGTCCGCGAATTCGACGGCCTGGGCAGGGCGAACGTGGTTGCAGGAACCTCCAAGACCTTCCGGTCCCTTGCACGGATTGCCGGTGCCGCCCCCAGCGATGCCGGTCCCTATATCAAACGCGAGCTCAATGCCACGGACCTGGGCGTCTGGGCCCAGCGCATTTCCGCCATGAAAGCCGAGGACCGGCTGCACCTGCCAGGGGTCTCGGAAGCACGGGCGCACCAGCTCCTGGCCGGCGCGCTGGTTGCCGAGGCCGCCCTGGAGCTTTTCAAGTTCAAGAAGCTCCGCATCTGTCCCTGGGCGCTGCGCGAAGGCCTCATCCTCCGGCGCCTCGACCAGCTGGTGTTTGACGGGCCGCTCGAGCCCGCGCCGCACATCGCCCCGCCGCAGGTGGCCCAGGCCGCCGTCTGAGGCCTGCCCTCACCAGGACAGTTCTGGCCGACAGCGAAGTACCGGCTTAAAAGCGGAAGCACCGGGGCCGGCAACAGGAAAATGGGGGGAAAACCTGTTGCCGACCGCCGGTGCCCTGGCAGGCATCCCCATGCCTGCCGCATCACTCGCACCCTCAATGAGGTACTAACTACAGTAGGGGCGCTACTTGTGAGCAACCTGCGCTGAACATGGGAGCCAGCTGTGAATGCCGACTCCTTATCTGCGTAAGGAGTCGGCAGGCGGCGTACGTAACTGCAATGATGGAGCCATGAGCAACCGAATCGCCTTCCTTGGCTGTGGGTCCATGAACGAAGCCATCCTCGGTGGCCTGCTGGAAGCGGGGACGGATCCGGCAGACATCGTGGCTACCGTCCGGCGTGCGGAGCGGGCGGCGGAACTGGCCGAGCGGTACCACGGGGTCACCGCGATCGCCGGTGAAGAGGAACCGGACAACAACAAGCAGGCCACCAAGGGGTCCGGCGTCGTCATCCTTGGGGTCAAGCCGGTAGGCATTACGGATCTCGCCCGGGAAATCAGCGGCGCCCTGGCGCCGGACACGGTGGTGGTGAGTGTGGCCGCGGCGGTGTCCATCGCCCAGCTGGAAGCCGCGCTTCCGGCAGGCCAGCCGGTCATCCGCACCATGCCGAACACGCCGGCCAAGCTGGGCCGCGGCGTGGTGTCCGTGTCACCAGGCACAAACTGCACTGCCGAGCAGCTGCAGAAGGTCAAGCGCATCCTGCAGGGTGCCGGAACCGTCGTCGAAGTGCCCGAGGACCAGGTGGACGCGCTCTCGGCCATCAGCGGGTCAGGGCCCGCGTACGCCTTCTACCTCGCCGAGGCAATGGCTGCAGCGGGCGAGGAGCTGGGCCTGGACCGCGAACTGTCCCTGCTCCTGGCGCGCGAAACAGTTGCCGGTGCCGGCCTTATGCTCGCCGAACCCGGCGCCGACCCGTCCGCCCTGCGGAAAGCGGTCACGAGCCCCAACGGCACCACGGAACGGGCAATCGCCACCTTTGACGAGCGGGGCATTCCGTCCATCATCGCCGCCGGTGCCCGGGCCGCTGCGGACCGGGCAGCGGAAATCACCCGGCAGCTCGGCTAGTTCCGGCCGGGCAGGGCTTACGGCCGGGCGGCGAACCGTTCCAGCAGGTCCACGTGCCCGGACACGATGAGCATGTCCCGGGAAGACACCTTCGTTTCGGGGCGGGCGTACGTGAAGTCCTCGCCCGGGGACTTGACCCCGACGATCGTCACGCCGTACTTGGAGCGCACCTTCGACTCATCCAGGGTGAAGCCCACGGTCTCGCGCGGCGGGTACATCTTCACGATGGCGAAGTCGTCGTCGAACTCGATGAAGTCCAGCATGCGCCCGGAGACCAGGTGCGCGGCACGGACGCCGGCATCGGCCTCGGGATAAATCACGTGGTTTGCGCCGATGCGGGTGAGGATCTTCCCGTGCGACGGCGTGATGGCCTTAACCCACAGGTGCTCGATGCCCAGGTCCACGAGGTTCACGGTGATCAGAACTGAGGATTCGATGGACGTGCCCACGCCCACCACGGCGGAGCTGAACTCCTGTGCGCCGAGCTGGCGGAGGGCGTCGATGTTCGTGGCGTCGGCTTCCACCACGTGGGTGAGCAGGGGAGCCCACTTCTGAACCAGGGTCCGGTCCCGTTCGATCGCGAGCACTTCGCGGCCCTGTTTGACCAGCTGCTCAGCGGTGGATGAACCGAACCGTCCCAGCCCGATCACCAGCACGGGAGCGTTGTGGGCTGGTCGCCGTGGGGTGTCTGGGGAACTAGCCAATGATCGGCCTCTCTTCGGGGTAGTGGTACAACTGGCTGCGCTGGCGCAGGGCCAGGGCGGCGGCAAGGGTCACGGTGCCCACGCGGCCGGCGAACATCAGGGCGGTCAGGACGTAGACGCCTTCGGGTGGCACTTCCGCGCTGAGGTTCGTGCTCAGGCCGACTGTAGCGAACGCGGAGATGGTTTCGAACAGTACGCGGTCCAGCGATTCCCCGCTGATGTGGAGCAGCAGGAACGCGGACACCGATACCAGGGTGGCTCCTGCAACAATCACGGAGATGGCAACCCGCATGGTGCCCTGCGGGATGGTCCTGCCGTACACCTTGACGTCGGCGTCACCGCGGGCTTCAGCAACGATGGCCAGGAACATCACGGCAATGGTGGTGACCTTGATGCCGCCGGCCGTGGACGCCGACCCGCCGCCTGCGAACATCAGCGCGTCCGTGAGCAGCATGGTGGTGGATTCCATCTGGTTCTGGTCCACCAGGTTGAAACCGCCGGAGCGTGTCATCACGGAGGCAAAAAGGGCGTGGGTGATCTTATCGCCGATGTCCATGGAACCGATGGTGCGCAGGTTGTTCCACTCCATCAGTCCCCACAGGAACGTGCCGGCCAGCAAAAGGATGAAGGACACCTGGATGGTGAGCTTGGTGTGCAGGTTCCACTTTTTCCAGTTGAGCCCGTTCTGCTGCAGGACCATCACCACGGGAAAGCCAAGGCTGCCCAGGAACACTCCGAGCATGAGCGGGACCAGGATCCAGAGGTCCGTCTCATAAGGGACGATGCCATCGGAGTGGGGGGTGAACCCGGCGTTGTTGAATGACGAGATGGAATAGAAGATTCCGTGCCACACGGACTGCCAAAAAGGTTCGCCCAGCGTGAGGAACCGGGGGATCAGGGCCAGTGCCAGGATGCCCTCGATGACCACGGACGTGGTGATGACGATGCGTAGCAGGGCGCCCACTTCACCGAGGCGGCCGGCGTTGTTCATGGATTCGGCCGCGATGATCTTGCCGCGGACGCCCAGGCGCTTGCTCACCATCAGCGCCAACAGTGAGGCAAGGGTCAGGGTGCCAAGGCCGCCGATGAAGATGCCCACCAGGATCACCAGCTGGCCGAAGAAGGACCAATGCACCGCCGTCGATACGACTGTGAGGCCCGTGACGCACACGGCCGAGACAGCGGTGAACAAGGCCTGGTGTATCGGGGTGGCCGTGCCGCTGGCGGACGAGACGGGGAGGGACAGCAGGAACGTGAACACCAGGCAGACACCGGCGAACGCGCTCAGCGCGAGCCGGGCGGGTGAGGTGTTCGCAATGTCGTCAATGAAGTCGCGCAGCCGCGTGAAGATCCAGAGGCCCTCCCGCTCCTGTGCGGGGTGCCAGCTGGCCGGGGTCCGGGGCCTCGACTGGCTTTGCGTCATGTGTGGCTTTTCCTCGGTTGAATCTGCTTCCCTCAGTAGTAAACCACTAATGCCCGCGTAATGGCCGGGCGGGACGGGGCCTGTGCTCCGGTAGCCTGTGATTGATGACATACCTGCCCGGTCTCAGCAAGCCCGCGCCGCCAACCACGGTGGCGTGGAGTCCTGACATGACCGCCTACAACTTCGGCCCGGGCCATCCCATGGCGCCGGAGCGGATGGACCTCACCGCACGCCTGGCACGCAGTTTGGGGCTCTTCGACCTGGAGCATGTGTCGGTGGACGCCCCGGAGGTGGCCAGCGACGCCGATCTCGAGTCCGTCCATGCGCCGGAGTACGTAGCGGCCGTGCGGAGGGTCAGCGAGGACCCGTCCGAGCCTGACGAGTCCCGCGGCCTGGGCACCGAGGACGATCCCGCTTTTGCCGGCATGCATGAAGCCGCCGCGCGGCTGGCGGGCGGCTCGCTCCTGGGAGCTGCACGGATCCTGGACGGATCAGCCCTCCACGCCGTCAACTTCGGCGGCGGTATGCACCACGCCGCCCGGGACAGCGCCAGCGGCTTCTGCATCTATAACGACGCCGCGCTTGCAGTGCAAAGGCTGCTCGACGGCGGCATCCGCAAGGTGGCGTATATCGACGTCGACGCCCACCACGGCGATGGAACGGAAAGCATCTTCTGGGACGACCCGCGGGTCCTCACGCTTTCCCTGCACGAGACAGGCCTCACCCTGTTTCCCGGTACCGGGTTCGCCAACGAGGTCGGCGGCCCGCGGGCGGAGGGAACGGCGGTCAACCTTGCCTTGCCGGCGGGAACAGGCGACGCCGGCTGGCTCCGCGCATTCTATGCGGTGGTGCCGCAGCTGGTGGCCGCCTTCGAGCCTGAGGTGATCGTGAGCCAGCACGGCTGCGACTCACACCGCGCCGATCCGCTGACGCACCTCAATCTGAGCGTGGATGGCCAGCGGGAGGCGGCCAGCGCCGTCGGGCATCTCGCCGAACGCCACTGCGGCGGCCGCTGGATTGCCACCGGCGGTGGCGGCTACAGCGTTTTGGAAGTGGTTCCGCGGGCATGGAGCCATCTGGTGGCCATCGCTGCGGGGCGGCCTGTGCCCCTGCGCACCGCTGTGCCCCAGGAGTGGCGGGAGTACGTGGAGCAGAAGTTCGGCGCAGCTGCACCGGCCCTGATGGGCGACGACGTGGAGCTGTGGTGGCGGTCCTGGGAGGTCGGTTTCGACCCCAATGACGCCGTGGACCGTACCATCATGGCCACCCGCAAAGCCGTGTTCCCCCTGCACGGGCTTGATCCCTGGTTCGACTAGGCAGGCATCAGGTGTGGTCCTTTCGGTCTGGAACACCGCGCCGAGCAACAGGCCGCCGAGGGCGCGAAATAGTTGATGCCTTTCGGCGTATATGTCGCTAGGGTGGGAGGCATGGTGACAGACGACGTATTTGCCGTCATTGCGGAATCAACCCGGCGGGACATCCTGGTCTCCCTCCGTTCCGGAGACAAGGCCGTGGGGGAACTCGTGGAAGAACTGGCAGCGAGCCAGCCCACAATTTCGAAGCACCTGAAGGTCCTGCGGGAAGCCCAGCTCGTCAGTATGCGGGCGCAGGGACAGAAGCGCTACTACGCGCTGAACCGGAAGCCGCTGGAGGGTATCGCCAGCTGGTTGGAGACATTCGACGTCGGGTCCCCGGCTGCCGCTGCGGCTGCTGCCCCTGGAGGCGGTGCCGCAGGCCAGGCGGCCGCGGATTCGACCGCACCGCGTGAAAGCATCACCGCCGCTGCCGGCGGGACGCCCGAAGCCGTGGCGGCGGGCGCCGTCTCCGACGGCGTACTGGCGCCCGACGGCGCTGAGCTGAGTCCCGCCGTCGTAATTCCAGGGGGTACCACTGCCCCACTCAGCGACGACAGCGTTCCCCAGCAGATCGGCCGCACCGTGGGCCGCGCGGCCACCCGCGCCGCCGACCTGCTCGCCAACCTCCCCAACCTCCCTAAGTTCGGCCGGAAAAAGTAGCTCCTAATAGAAGTAGGTAGCAGCAGGTGCCGTTTTGAAGGCTCAAAACGACACCTGCTGCTACCTGGTTGGGGGTCTTATGTGTTGAGCAGGCGGACGTGGTCCGGGGTGAGCTCGGAAAGCTTGCTCACGCCGAGCAGCGCCATGGTGCGGGCCATGTCCTTTTCCAGGATCTGCAGCGTGCGGTCCACACCGGCGCGGCCGCCGGCCATCAGGCCGTAGAGATAGGCGCGGCCGATCAGGGTGAAGTCCGCACCCAGGGCCAGTGCAGCCACGATGTCCGCGCCGCTCATGATGCCGGTGTCCAGCATGATCGCTGCGTCGGTGTTGTCCGCGGTGAAGGCCTGCTTGACTTCGGGCAGCAGGTGGAACGGAATGGGTGCGCGGTCCAGCTGGCGTCCGCCGTGGTTGGAAAGGACCACGGCGTCCGCGCCGTGGTCCACCACCCTGCGGGCGTCCTCGACGGTCTGGATGCCCTTCACCACCAGCTTGCCCTTCCAGGTCTCGCGCAGCCAGTCGAGATCCTCGAACGTCAGGGTGGGATCGAACATCGAGTTAATGAGATCGGCTACGGTGCCGGTGTAGCGGGACAGCGACGCGAACGTCAGGGGCTCGTGGGTCAGGAAGTTGAACCACCAGGCCGGGCGGTAGGAGGCGTCCAGGACGGTCTTCAGGGTCAGCGCCGGCGGGATGGTCATACCGTTCCGGACGTCGCGAAGGCGGGCGCCGGCCACGGCGGTGTCCACGGTGACCATGAGGGTGTCGTTTCCGGCCTTGGCGGCCCGCTCGATCAGTTCGAGCGAGCGGTCGCGGTCCGTCCACAGGTACAGCTGGAACCAGTTGCGGCCGTTGGGGGCGGCGGCGGCCACGTCCTCGATCGAGGCCGTGCCCATGGTGGAGAGGGTGTAGGGGATGCCTGCGGCTTCGGCTGCCTGCGAGCCCGCATATTCGCCTTCGGACTGCATCATCCGGGTGAAGCCGGTGGGGGCGATGCCCACCGGCAGCCGGGAGGGCTTGCCGAGGATTTCGGTGCTGAGGTCGATGGCCGAGACGTTGCGCAGGATGCCGGGACGGAATTCGATGTCCAGGAACGCCTGGCGTGCCCGGCGCAGCGTGATCTCCTCTTCGGCCGCGCCGTCCGTGTAGTCGAAGGGGGCCTGCGGTGTGCGGCGCTTGGCGATGTCGCGGAGTTCCCAGATGGTGCTGGCCCGCTTGAGCCGGGCTTCCCTGCTGAATTCCGGCTTCTTGAACTGCATGAGGGGGGCCAGGTCGGAGTACTTGGGGATGCGGCGCTTCAGGGCCGCGGGGACGCCGGACGACGGCGGCGCGGGAGTCCGTGCCGCGGCGGGAATGTCAGTGGCATCCGGTGCGGGAGTGGTCTCCGGGTTGTGGGGCTGGATGGTGTGGGTCATGGCGTCCTCCGTTGGGCCGGCAGGTCCGGGTCCGGAACCTCCTGTGGTCTAACCACACTGTAGGCCATGTGGTCCAACCACATCAAGTACCATGGGACTATGCGCACCCACCAGCTTGTCCTGTCCTGGATCGAGAATGAGCTCTCCGGTGGCAGGCTGGCCGTGGGCGGCCGCCTCCCCGCGGAACGCAGCCTCGCCGAACAGTTGCAGGTATCGCGGACCTCCGTCCGGGAGGCGATCAGGATCCTTGAAGCTTTGGGAGTGGTGCGGGCGGGCGTGGGGTCCGGCCCCGAGGCGGGCACCGTGGTTATTTCAGATCCGACGGCGGCACTTGGCTCCGCCCTCCGGTTGCACGTGGCCACCCAGCATCTTCCGGTGGCGGACATCGTGGAGACCCGCGTGCTGCTGGAGTCCTGGGCCGTGGCGAAGGCAAGCCCGGATGCGCCACAGCTGGAAGAGGCGGCGGCGCTCCTTGAGGGCATGGCTGCCGGGGATCTTGCGGTTGCTGACTTCCTGGCTCTGGACGTGCGGTTCCACTTGGCCCTGGCCGACGCCGCGGGCAACGCCGTGGTCAGCGCGATGATGGGCTCGCTACGGGAATCCATCCAGGGCTACGCGGCGGAGTTAACCTCCAACCTTCCCGACTGGGCCGCCACGGCGTCCCGGCTCCGGGACGAGCACCACGGCATTCTGGCGGCCATCAGGAACAACGACGGCGGCCTGGCGGCCAAGCTGGTGGCCGCCCATATCGAGGGGTACTACAAAGAGGCCGGGCTGCGCCCCTAGCCGGATGTCAGCCGTGGGCTGTGGTGCGGGCTGCCTTGGCCGGTCCGGTGCTGGCGCGGACTTCCAGCCGGGGCTGGTACCGGCTGCCCGGGGCGTCGCTCTCCTCCTTGCGGATGAGCGCGCGCAGCTGCTGCCAGGCCTGCTCGCCCAGCTCGGTGATGGGGACCGCGGCAGTGGTGAGGGCCGGCGTCGTGTATTTGGCGAAGGGGATGTCATCGAAGCCGGTGACGGAGATGTCGTTCGGAACATCGAGTCCGCGTTCGTGCAGTCCGCTCATCAGCCCCATCGCAACCAGGTCGTTGAAGGCCAGGATGCCCGTGGCGCCGCTTTCCAGGACGGCGTCCACGGCCTCGTGTCCGGTGTCGAAGTCCGAGCCGCCCTCCAGCATGATGACGTCCACCTTGGGGTGGGCCGCCTTGAAGGCCTCCAGCCCCTGCAGCCGGAGTCCGTTGGACGCGCTGCGGGGAGGTCCGGCAAGGAAGGCCAGGCGGGTGTGTCCCAGTTCCACCAGGTGTTCCGCCATGTCCTGGACGCCCTGGCCGTAGTCAACCACCAGGCTGGGCACGCCGGCGGTTGCCGTGGTGCGGTTGATCAGGACCAGGGGATGCAGCGAGGGCGCGATTTCCTCGAGTTCGGCGTCCGTCATGCGGGGCGCGCACAGGACCAGCCCGTCACAACGACGGCGGGCCTCACCTGCCAGGATGGCCTCCTCGCTGGAGACTTCAAAGGAATCGGCAATGAGGACGCGGTAGCCGTCCTGGGCTGCTGCCCGGCTGAGTCCGCGCAGGATCGCCTGGAACGTGGGGTTGGCAAGGTCAGGCACCACAATCCCAATGGTGTCCGTTTTGCCCAGGGCCAGGCTGCGCCCCACGGGGTTGGGCTGGTACTTCAGCTCGGCGGCAGCCGCGCGCACGCGGGCCGCGATATCCGGGTCCACTGTGAAGTTGCCGTTCATGACGCGGGAAACCGTGGCATGCGAAACCCCGGCCTTGACGGCGACATCCGCGATGCCGATCCTGCCGGTTGCAGATTTCCTGACCATAGCGACCCTTCCTTAGCGCCACGGGCCGGCTGTGGCCCGAAGCCGGCCTCCGGCTGACGGCCGCAGGTTCCGGCCGATGGTGGCGGTGTTCTGAGTGACAGCATATAACGCAGCGGGAAAGCGATTTCTATCCTTTTCCTGCGTTTTCCCACCCGTTTTCCGGTACGTCGCCTGCGGTACTGCGGAGACGCGCTAGAAAACGCTTTCTGCCAGAGTCCATAATGGTTGACGAATGCCCGCTGCTGTTGATACAAATCATATAGCGAACCGAGAAAACGCTTTCTCGCGGCGGTGCCAGCAGACCGCCGGCCCATACCCGCCGCCGGCCACCAGAACGGCCGCGTCTTTGAAAGGGACCCACATGGTCAATACAGCCGAGTCGAGTTCAGCAGCAGCGGTATCCGGTGCTGCCGCCGCCACAGCCACCGCCCCAACTCCCGCTGCGAACGGCGCCAAGGCCCGCATCGCCTTGATCGGCACCGGCGGCCGTTCGGAGATGTACATCCGGGCAATCTTCGGCAACTATGCCCACACGGCGGAACTGGTGGCCTTTTCCGACGTCAACCCGGGGCGCGTGGAGTTCTACCAGAAACTCATCCAGGAGCTGGGTGCGCCCGGCCCGGTTGCCTCGTTCGATCCCGCGGACCTGACCGCCTTCATCCAGGCCAACAGCATCGACCGCGTGGTGGTGACAACGCCGGACTACACCCACGCCGACTACATTGTGGAGGCACTCCGCGCAGGCGCGGACGTTGTAGTTGAAAAGCCCCTCACCATCGACGCCGAGGGCTGTCGCCGCATCACCCGGGCTGTACACGAGACCGGCCACAACGTGGTGGTCACCTTCAACTACCGCTACTCGCCACGCAACAGCGCCCTCAAGGAAATCATCCAGAGCGGCGTGATCGGCAAGGTCACGTCCATCGACTTCAGCTGGGTCCTGGACACCGTGCACGGCGCCGACTACTTCCGCCGCTGGCACCGCGAGAAGAAGAATTCCGGCGGCCTGCTGATCCACAAGGCTTCCCACCACTTCGACTTGGTGAACTGGTGGATCGACGACGTGCCGGAGCGCGTCTTCGCTTCCGGCGGACTCAAGTTCTACGGCGACAAGAACGCAGCGGAACGTGGCCTGGGCCCCCGCCCGGAACGCGGCACCCCCGACGCCGATGCACCAGCCGCCGCAGAGAAGGATCCGTTCACCCTTGACCTGCGTGAGGACGAGCGGCTCAAGGCGCTCTTCCTGGACAACGAGCACTACGACGGCTACCGCCGCGACCAGGACGTCTTCACCAGCGGCATCACCATCGAGGACAACCTCGCACTGGTGGTCGAGTACCAGGGAGGCCCCCGCCTGAGCTACTCGCTCAACGCCCACAGCCCCTGGGAGGGTTACCGCGTGGCAGTCAACGGCACCGAAGGACGCGCCGAACTGGAAGTCGTGGAGCGCGCCGCCGTCACCAGCAGCACGGACAAGAAGACCGTGGTGGACCCCAGCGCAACCCCCATCGAGGAAGAGGACGCCATCCGGCGCAACGGCGAACGCCTGGTGGTCCAGCGCCACTGGGAAGCAGCCTACGAGGTGCCGATCGTCAACGGCGAAGGCGGCCACGGCGGAGGCGACGAACTCCTGCTCTCCGACCTCTTCAACGGCCCGGGCGACGACCCGCTGGGCCGGCCGTCGGGTTACCTCGATGGACTGCGCTCCGTGTCCGTGGGCATCGCCGGCAACCTTTCCCTTGAATCATCCCTGCCCGTCCGCATCGAGGAACTTGACCTCGGCGTCGACCTCCGCCGCGGCGCCTAGCCACCGCCCTCAACCTAAGGAACAACCATGAGCAGGATCTTTGTCACCGGCGGCTCCGGCCGGCTGGGACGCAGCGTGGTGGCGGGGCTCGCACAAGCCGGCCATCACGTCATCTCGGTGGACCGCGACGCAGTGCCCGCGGAGCAGCTGCCCGCCGGTGCCGTCCAGGAAACGGCGGACCTCCTGGCGCCGGGTGAGGCCCTGCGCCTGCTCCGGGAATTAAAGCCCGACGCCGTCATCCACCTTGCGGCGATAGCGGTACCGTTCAGCGCACCCGAGGACGTCATCTTCGCCACGAACACCCGGCTCGCCTTTGCCGTGGTCAGTGCGGCGACGGAAGTTGGCGTGCCGAAGATCGTGACCGCCAGCAGCCCCACGGTGCTGGGCTACGGTTCACCCGCAGGCTGGCTGCCGCCGTCGTTCCCGCTGGATGAACGGACCCCGCCGCGGCCGTGGAACGCGTACGCGCTGTCCAAGCTGATCGCGGAACAAACAGTGCAGACGTTCGCAGCCGCCCAGGGTGAGAGCATCCGCTACGCGGCGTTCCGCCCCTGCTTTGTGATTTCGCCCGAGGAATGGGCGGGCGCACCGACGCAGCAGGGCCATACCCTTGCCGATCGGCTGGCCGATCCCGCCTTGTCCGCACCCGCACTGTTCAACTATGTGGATGCACGGGACGTGGCGGACTTCCTGGACCTGCTGCTGGAGAAGATGCCGTCCATCCCGAACGGGGAAACGTTTTTCGTTGGGGCTGCAGACGCACTGGCCACGGCACCCCTTGCAGAACTGATGCCGAAATTCCTGCCCGGAAGCGAAGCCCTCAGCGCGGGGCTCACCGGCACCAGCCCCGCGTTCTCCATCGCCAAAGCCCAGGAGCTCCTGGGCTGGCAGCCCAAGCGGAGCTGGCGCACAGAACTGAAGTCCCGTTCCACCCTCAACGACGAGACCTCCGCGCTGGCGACTGCCGGCAGCGGAGCCAAGGAGACATCATGAAATTCGACGGCGTCCTGTTCTTCCCCGTCACCCCGTTCACGCCCGAGGGCACGGTAGACACGGAACTGCTCAAGGAGCACATCAGCTCACGGCTGCCTTTCGGCCCCGGTGGTGTGTTCCCTGCCTGCGGCACTGGTGAATTCCACGCCCTCAGCATCGAAGAGGTCCGCACCGTGGTGAGGGCCGCCGTCGAGGTTGTGGCCGGGAAGGTTCCGGTAGTCGCAGGGGCCGGCGGTCCGCTGGGCCACGCCATTGCAGCCGCCCGGGTGGCGGAAGAAGCCGGTGCCGACGCACTCCTGGTGCTGCCGCCCTACCTGGTGACCGGCCCCAGCGACGGGCTCGTGGCGTACATCGAGGCTGTGGCCGGAGCCAGCAGCCTGCCGGTGATCGTCTACCACCGCGGCAACGCCAAGTTTACCGCCGCCTCCATGACCCGCCTGGCCGCCAACCCCAAAGTCATCGGCTTCAAGGACGGACTGGGGGACGTTGGCCTGGCCCAGGAAATCGTGTCCGCCGTGAGGGCTACCGGACGCGAGGACTTCGCTTTCTTCAACGGGCTGCTGACCGCCGAGCTGACGCAGGGCGCCTACCGCGGCCTTGGCATCCCGCTCTACTCCTCGGCCGCTTTCGCTATGGCCCCGGAAATCGCCAAAGCGTACTACGACGCCTACGTTTCCGGTGACGAGGAACGCCGCAACGCCCTGCTCGAGGGCTTCTACTCGCCCCTGGTCCGCCTCCGCGACCAGACCCCGGGCTTCGGCGTTTCCCTGATCAAGGCCGGGCTGCGCCTCGGCGGCCTGCCAGTAGGCCCGGTGCGTCCGCCGTTGGTGGATCCCACCGAGGAGCAGCTGGTACAGCTGAAGGCCATCCTCGCCAAGGGCTACGAGCTGGCCGGCCGCTGATGAGCGCGCCCGCGGCCGAGGCCGTCCGAACCGTTCCCCGGATCACGGGCCTCAGCAGCAGGCTCCTCACCGTACCCCTGCGCCGGCACTGGGGCGTGGAGGCGCCGGAAAACCACGTAATCGTCACCGAAATCCATACGGACGACGGCGGTGCGGGGCATGGTTTCTCCTGGACCCCGACCATCGGCCCGCAGGCCGTGAAAGCTCTGCTCGACTACGACATCGCACCGTTCCTCAGGGGGTTGCCCGCACAACCGGAGGCGGTGTGGGACGCGCTGTGGAAGCGCCTGCACGAGGCCGGCGGGGGAGGACTCACCACCATCGCCATGGCCGGCGTCGACCTCGCCCTTTGGGACCTGCAGGCCCGGCGTGCCGGGACGTCCGTCACCGGCCTTCTGGGCCAGCGGCAGGAATCCGCCGAGGTCTACGGGTCCGGGGTGAACCTGCACTACACCCTGGAAGAGCTCGTTGCGCAGACTGAACGGTGGGTGGCAGCCGGGCACCGGGCCGTGAAGATCAAGGTGGGCAAGCCGGACCTCCGCGAAGACTACGAACGTGTGCAGGCGGTCCGCTCAGTCCTCGGACCGAACCGGAAGCTGATGATCGACGCCAACCAGCGCTGGGACCTGCCCACCACCTTCCGCGCGCTCGACGTCCTGTCCCAATTCGGGCTGGAATGGCTGGAGGAACCCATCCGCGCCGACGACCTGTGGGCGTACCGCAGGCTCCGCAAACAGTCGCCGGTGCCCATAGCCCTCGGTGAAAACCTGCACACCATTTACCGCTTCCGCGATTTCATAGAGGCGGAAGCAGTGGACATCATCCAGCCCAACATCGTCAGGGTAGGCGGGATCACCCCGTTCCGCCGGATCGTTGAACTGGCCCGGACCAACAGCATCAAAGTGATGCCGCATCTGCTCCCGGAACTGTCCGGGCAGCTGGCGCTCACCCTGGCCGAGCCCACACTCGTGGAGGACGTCGAGGAGGCATCCTTCGAACAGCTGGGCATCCTGGCCGGGCCGTCACCGGTGCGGTTCAGCGACAGCCGGATTGCCCTGACCGGCCAGCCGGGGCTCGGCTTCTGTTTTCACGACGCAGGCTAGGGCAGATCAATGCAGAACGATGAATCCAGACACGAAGAACAGGTACCTGAAGTGACAACTGCAACCCTTTCATTGTCCGAGCTCACGGCCGCCGCAACCGAAGCAGCCAAGATCTCCGCCGCCGCCTCCGATACCGAGCGCGCCGCCTGGCTCACGGCAGTGGCTGATGCGCTCGATGCCAACTCCGCAGAGCTGGTTGAGATCGCCGATTCCGAGACCAGCCTCGGCGCGACCCGCCTGGCCGGCGAAGTGGCCCGGACAACCGGACAGCTGCGCCTGTTTGCCCGCGTCATCACCGAGGGTTCCTACCTCGAGGCCGTGATCGACCACGCGGATCCCAGCTCGACCCCTCCCAAACCCGACCTCCGGCGCATCCTGCGGCCCATCGGCCCGGTGGCTGTCTTCTCAGCCTCGAACTTTCCGTTTGCCTTCTCCGTGGCCGGAGGCGACACGGCCTCGGCCCTGGCCGTGGGCTGCTCCGTCATCGTCAAAGCCCACTCCGGCCACCTGCGGCTCTCGGAGCGGACGGCTGAGATTGTTGCCGCTGCCCTGCGTGGCGCGGGGGCGCCGGAGGGTTTGTTTGCCCTTGTCAGCGGTCGCGAGGTGGGAACCGCGCTGGTCCAGGATCCGGCCATTAAGGCAGTCGGCTTCACCGGCTCTATCCCCGGCGGGCGCGCCCTCTTCGACCTGGCCACGTCCCGGCCCGATCCCATCCCGTTCTACGGCGAGCTGGGCAGCCTCAACCCGGTGGTGGTCACCGAGGCGGCACTGGCGGAGCGTGCGGGCCAGCTTGCGGAAGGGCTCGCGGGATCCTTCACTTTGGGCGCCGGACAGTTCTGCACCAAGCCCGGGCTCGTCTTCATTCCGGCAGGAACGGACTTCGCAGCTAAAGTGGCGGAGACCAGCAAGGACAAGCCCGCCCTGGGCATGCTCACCAGCCGCATTGCCAAGGCCTACCCGGAGGGCCTGCGGAGCTTTGCGTCCGTGCAAGGCGTGGACGTGGTCAGCGGCAGCGTGGACCAGGACGCCGTCTCCAACGGGGCTGCGCCGGTGGTCTTCTCCACCACTGCCGCCAAGGCACTGGAGAACCCGAAGGAACTGCTGGAGGAGTGCTTCGGCCCCACCACCATGCTGATTGAATACTCGGACCACAAGGAGCTGTCCGCAGTCCTTGACGAGGTACCGGGAAGCCTGACCGCCACCGTGCACGCCCAGCCCGGTGAGGATGTATCCGCGCTGGTCGAGCAGCTGTCCAACCTGGCAGGCCGCGTCCTGTTCGACGGCTGGCCTACCGGTGTTGCGGTCAACTGGGCCCAGCAGCACGGCGGCCCGTACCCGGCCACCACGTCACTGTTCACCTCGGTGGGCGCGACGGCGGTCCGCAGGTTCCAGCGTCCGGTCGCCTACCAGGACGCCCCCGAAACGGTACTGCACCCCGCACTGCACGAGGACAACCCGCTGCGCATCCCGCGCCGGGTGGACGGGGAACTCGTGCTTCCCTAGCAACGCTCTCCCAGATGATGTTGGTTTAACCAAAACGCTCTCTCAGATGATGTTGGTTTAACCGAAACGCTCTCTCAGTCGCTGCCGCAACTACGGCTACAACTGAGAGAGCGTTTGGCGTTTTAGTGCAGGATCTGCGAGAGCGTTTGGCCTAGGGCTGGAGGGTGACGGGACGCTGCAGCCCGTTCACCGTGGCCACCGGCCAGCGGGAATCGACCGTCAGGACCTGCAGGCCGGCCTCCGTGAGCTGCACCGTGTCCTCGATCTTGACCCGGGGGCCGGACGGGTTCCAGGTGAACGCCTGGCCCAGGACCACCGTGTCCGTTGCGGAGGCGGTGACCCGAGGGTCACGGCCCGCGTAACCGGCGGGTCCGCCCTGGTGGTGCTGTTCCCACTGGTCCGCTCCGAAGCCGTGGCGGACGTAGGCAGCCTTGATCTCGGTGAAGATCGCATCCAGCTGCGCGCCGGGAACCGTTGCGTCGAAGATATCCGCCTCCACCGCGGCGATCCGGGACTCGGCGTCGCGCTCTTCGGGGGTGCCGGCGTCGAACCGTACCCACCGGGTGATGTTGGCAACCAGGCCGTCGCGGCGGGCACAGACCACGGCCATGGCACGGCGGCCGAGGGGGGCATGGGTGGCCAGCGGGTGCCGGAAGTCGCTGCGGGAGCTGCCGTTGCACAGGAGGACCAGCGGCTCGGCCCCCGCCGCCACCACACGCGCGGCCAGCTGCGACACCAGTCCGAACTCCGTGGTGTCAGGCCGTGCGATGGCCAGCACGTCGGTCATGATGGCCGCCAGTTCGCCGCCCAGGCGGGCGTAACGGGCGCTTTCGCCCGGCAGCAGCTGCTGGCGGGCCGCGCGGAGTTCGGCCGCCACCTCCGCTTCGGCCAGCGGCGCCTGGCCCGCAGCGGTGGACGTGCCAATGGCGGCGGCCGCCTGGTGAAGATTCCCGTACCAGGGGACGATGTGCAGGGAGACGCCTGCCGGGAGCTCTTCAGCGGCGATGCGTCCGGCCTCGTTGTTGAACGTCACCAGGTGGTCGCCGCTCCGGTCCACCAGCACCGCAGCGATGGGGTCACCGGCAAGGCTGATGTGGACGCGGCTGCCGTCCAGGTACCAGGCCAGTGCCGTGTGGGTGGTCAGCAGCAATGATTCGCGCCCCGTGGCGTCAAGGATGCCCAGCACCCGGCGGCGCTTGGCCTCCCGGTCAGCGGCGGACGCGGGAGCCACCCGGACATCGCGGACGGGGGCGGCGGTAAAACCTGCGGGTCCGGTGGCGGATGCCGGGACTGACGGCGGGGCTGCTGCGGCGGTTGTCCGGGTCATGAAAGGTCCCCCTGCTGGTTGATCAAAGCGTCGATATCAGTTGTGCCCAGGATGCCGTCGGCCACAAAGACGGTAAGTTTCCGGCGGACCGGTATGCCGGGTTCGGCGATGACAGGCGAATCCCAGGCCAGTGACTGGCCCACGCCCGGGTAGCCGTCCACCCGGATGAACCAAGGGTCCGTGGCATCCACGGGAGCCACAAAAACCAGGGTGGCAGCACCGCCGCCTGTCCCGCCGTCGAACGTTCCGGCCCAGGCGAGCCAGCGCGCAACGCTGCCGTGCACCTCGGATTCGCCGCTGCCCGCGGGCGTCCACACAGCGGCGCCATCGCATTCCGGCAGGCGCCAGAAGAAGCCGCCGTAGCCGCCCTCGTGGCGGCCATTGGAGCCCGGGCTGCCGAGGCTGACGGGTTGGCCGCCGGCGGGGGACAGGGCGAAGTCGATGCCCAACCTCCACACGGTGGGGCTGACGCCGCTGAAGGTCCAGGTCCTGTCCTCGGTGAGGACGGGGGCGCCGTTGGGGCCGTTCCAGCTGAGGCGTTCCTGTAGCCTGCCGGTACTGCCGGAAGCAGCGGCGGTCTCTTCCAGCACGGTTTCAGTGACGGTGATGCTGCCGTGGTCGGGCCGCCAGACGTACTGGCCGGCCTCCCGGGTATAAGTGCGGCCGCCCCAGAAGTTGACCCCGTCCACGTCCTGCAGCGCCACGCCGACGCCCAGGTGCCAGACGTGGTCCAGCGGCTGGTGGTCCGTCACCGCGGTGCCGCCGAGGGTCCGGACGGGGTGCAGGTAGGGTCGCGGGGAGGAAACGGCACGGATGTGGCTGCCGTCCTGGTAGTCAGCCACCGGCGTTCCGTCCAGGGTGAGTGACCTGACCGGCGGCAGCGCGCGGGCCCAGGGGACGCCGAGTTCGGCAAAGGTTGCCTGCGCCTTGCAGGCCCGTTCGATCAGGTCCGCGATGCCATGCACCACAGGATGGGCTTCGTCGCCTTCGCCCTCCCAGGTGATGTGCTCTGGGCCGATTGCCTGGGGCGCCGGTAACGTGCGGATGGCTTCCAGGACCAGCGTGAAGGCGCCAGTGTGTTGCAGCGGGCAAAGCAGCGCGCCGCCCGTGGCCCGGGCCTCCAGGAGGTTTTCCAGCAGGTCCGTCCGGCCGTAGCTTTCCCGGCGCTCGCCGTCCGGCGTGCTGACCACCACTTCGTCCTTGGTGTAGTAGAGGGTGATGTCGCCACGGGTGCCATGCACCGTCACCGAGGGGTCCAGCTGTTCGGGCGCACACAGGGTCAGGCCGCACATGAGGGTGGCTCCGTGGGCTGTGCGGACCCGGATCACCGACGTGTCGTCGCTTTCCGTAGCATGGGCCCGGTACAGGTCCGTTTCCACGGACGCGAGGTCGGCCACAGTGAGCGCCCCGGCCAGGTGCAGCGCCGTGGCCACGGCGTGGGCCAGCGCGTTTGTCGCCACCCCGTCCACCACGTCGACGCCGTCAAGGCTACGCTTTCCAGCCCACCGGGAACGCTTGAAGTAGCCCTTGGTCCGCACCCACTGGCCCTTCGCGCTCAGGCCAAGGACATCCCCGATATCACCTGAGTGAACCAGGTTGCGGATGGCCGGCAGCGCATGCGAGCCAAGGCTTTGGAAACCGACCTGCACCAGCCTTCCTGCGGCGTCCGCTGCGGCGATTACCTCCTGGAACTGGGCAAGGGAAGAAACCGGTGGCTTTTCCACGTAGACATCCATCCCCGCGGCCAGGGCAGCGAGCGCCAGCGGCGCGTGGGTCTGGATGGGGGTGGCGAGGATGACGACGTCGGCATCCGTCCGGGCTGCGAGCAGCTGGTCCAGGTCGGGGAAGACGGCCACGGAGTCCTTGAGCCGGCCCGGCTCCGGAGGGTTGGGGTCGGCCGCAGCCACAAGTTCCAGGCGCCCGGCTGCTTCCAGCCGGGCGAGGTTGGCCAGGTGCCGCTCGCCGAAGCCGTGGAGGCCCACCAGGGCGATGCGCGGAACGGCGGCCGGAACAGGTGCGGCGCTTGGGCCGTTGCCGTGTTCTGCGGTGGCGGATTGCTGAGTCATCAAGGGTCCTTGCAGGCTGTGTTGGTTGTTGAAGGATTAGGGGGCGGTGCTGGATGGAGTCCTGACCCCTAGGGCGGCAGCCAGGAAGGACACGGCTTCTTCCTGCATGGCGGCAGTGAACACGTGGCCGCCCGGCCAGAAGCTGCCGGTGTACCGGTTGAAGCTGCTGTTTTGGTGGGTGCTGTGCAGCGATTCCAGTATCCGGTGGGCCTGCCGCATCCCGTCTTCGGGGAAGAGCTCGTCGGCCAGGGCGTACTGGACCAGGAAGGCGGCGTTCGACCGGGTGGCCAGTTGGGGCCAGTCACCGAGTTTCCATATCCCGGGTGTCTGGAGCAGCCAGGAGTGGGCGTCCAGGTATGCGGGCAGGAGTGACTGGAAGGTGGTCATCATGCAGGTCACCACCGATGCCCGGATCCGGGGACTGAGGGCGGCCAGGGCCAGGGACCTGCCGCCGCCGCCGGAGAACCCCACGCACCCCAGCCGCTCCGGGTCTGCTCCGGGCAGGTTTGCCAGGATGTCGAGTGCAACGAGGTCATCGTGGGCAACCATGCCGGCAAGGCTGGTGCCCAGCAGGCCCGCGGTCTTGGCAACAGTATCTTCGTGGAAGCCTGCCGCGGCGTTGTAGTCGTCTGCCTCGGAAGGTTCGACGCCGTCCTGCCGCCACTGTGCCCGCCGCGCCTCAAGCGCGGCCGCGGTCCGCCATGGGGGAGTGGAGAGGTCGAACCGGCGGCTGCCCCAGGCGAAGGTGTCGTGGGCCAGTACGGAAAACCCGTTCCGTGCGGTCTCGGTAGCCAGCGACCGTCCTTCATAACCGGCGCGTGCCGCCCCTGCCGAAGGATGGTCCGGGGGAAGTTCCACCAGCCTGTCCGCGCCGCCGAACTTGTTGCCGCCGTGGCAGTGCAGCGCGAGGACCCCGGGCAGCCGCCCGGTTTCGCCGGCCGGCCTGACCAGCCAGCCAGTGGTCCTGGGGCCGAAGCCCACCTGCCAGCTCAGCTGGGAGGTGGTGACGCCGTCGTACGTTTTTTCCCAGTGGACCCTCACCGGGGGAAGCGGTGACGCGGTGGGAACTCCAAGCGCATCGGAGAGCTCCTGGCCCGCTGGTGTTGCCGCGGCGTAGCGGGGGTGGTTCCGGACGTAGGCAGGCCAGTCCTCATAACCGGCGATGGCGCTGGGCCGTGCAGAGTGGTTCACTGGCCTACCTCCTGTCGTAGTGTCGATCATCCGCAGGCTGACGCCCGCCGCGCGGTCAGCCCAGGTTCTGGTTGACTTCGTTGATCATGCCCTTGGCGGCGTCACGCGGGGAGATCTTTCCGAACAGTACATCGGTGTTGTATCGGTTCAAAACTTCCATGGTGGCGGAGGAACCTGCCGGGAACGGCTTCGGCGGATCGATCTTCATCTCCGCGATGCGGTCCAGGTACGCCGCTTCCTTCTGCTGCGTGTCCTTCAGGAGCGGCGTGATGCCGGCCTTCAGTTCGGTGTTGGCGGGCATGCCGCGGTCGCTCTTGATCTTGCTGGCAGCGTCCATGTTGTTGACCAGGTAGTTGATGAGGAGCGCGGCTTCCTTGGGGTGGGCCGACTTGGAGGAGATGGCGTACTCCATGGAGGAGCGAAGCCAGGCGCCCGGCGTCTTGCTTTCACCCGGTAGCTTCATCATGACCAGCGGTGCGCCGGAGTAGGACGTCATCTGGTTGCTCCAGGAGATCTTCATGCCCTGCTTGCCCTGGCCCATCAGGGTCATTTCGGGCTGGGCGGCGCCGTCCTCCACGGTCTGCGACGCCGAAGGTGCACCGCCGGTTTCCATGAGCTTCTTGTTGAGTTCGAACCAGCGGGTGAGTGTGTCCTCGCTGATGCCCATCCTTTTGCCGTCGTCCGTATAGAGGTCCTCGCCGGCCTGGCGCGCCCAGACGGCCAGGAAGGAGTCGTTTGCCATGGGGGTGGTGCCGAAGGTGCCGGCGGGGGACTTCTTGGTGATCTCGGCGGCGATGTCCGCGTAGTCGTCCCAGGTCCAGGTCTCGTCGTCCGGCAGTTCCACGCCTGCTGCCTCGAAAACGGTGGGGTCAACAACCATGGACATAGAGTTGACGCCGGCCGTGATGGTGTACTGCGTCCCGTCGATCTTGCCCAGGTCAACCGTCCCCTCCGCGAACTTGGACGTATCAATCTGGTCCTTGACCTTGTCCAGGTCCAGCAGCACGCCGCGGCTTGCGTATTCGCTGGGGTAGGAACCGCTCATGGCGAAAACGTCCGGGGTGGTGCCGCCGGCGATCTGGGTGGCCATCTTGTCCCAGTAGGAGCTGAACTCGGTGTTCTCGCCCTGGACTTTGATGGTGGGGTTGGCGGCCTCGAAGTCCTTGATGACCTCCAGGGTCGTTTTGGCCCGGGAGTCGTTACCCCACCAGGCGAAGCGTATCGTGACCGGGTCATCCACGGTCCCAACCTTTCCGGCTTCCGGGTTGCTGCCGCAACCGGTCAGGACTATGGCAAGGGCCGCCGTTGCGCCGGCGACCCCCATTACAGACTTCTTGAGACGAAACCGCATTGTCCTGCCCCTCATGTTGTGTGATCTAGTGGTAAGTGATCCGCGTTACAGAAAGCGTTTTCTCAAAAACTAACAAAGGGCTGTACAGGAGTCAAGAAACCGTTTACTTTGGTACGGAGCCGCTTTCCCACCTGCACTACCGGCGGCGCCGGGACCAGCACTACGACTCTAACGGTTGGGCAGTCCCGGCACGCAGGTACTCGAATCTATCGCCCGGCGATGACCAAACGTGGAGGCCACGATGACCAAAGGAGACCACATGGCCGCAAAACACATACCCAGGACAGTGTGCCCGGCATCCGTGCCGGCCGTTGCGGGCCTGCACCGGACGGGGCAGCTGCAGTGAGCGCCATCAGTGAACTGAGCTCAATTTCCCGTCGGAAGGGCAAGCTTTCTGCCGAGGAGAAGAAGGCCAACGGCCGGGACAACAAGGCCGCCTACATCTTCCTCCTGCCGTGGCTGGTGGGCTTGGTGGCCATCACCATTGGCCCCATGCTGATGTCCCTCTACCTGTCCTTCACGGACTACAACCTGCTGCAGCCGCCGGAATGGACGGGGCTGGACAACTTCACCCGCATGCTCACCGACGCCCGGCTCCACAACTCGCTTGGCGTGACATTCACGTATGTCTTTATCGGCGTTCCGCTGCAGCTGGCGGTGGCGCTGCTCATCGCCCTGGTTTTGGACAAGGGCCTGCGCGGACTGCCGTTCTACCGTTCGGTGTTTTACCTGCCGTCCCTGCTGGGCGGATCAGTGGCCGTGGCCATCCTGTGGAAGCAGATCTTCGGTACCACGGGCCTTGTGAACCAGGTCCTTGCGATGTTCGGCATCCAGGGCCCCGGCTGGATCTCGGATCCCAGCACGGCGCTGGGCTCGATCATCCTGCTGCACGTGTGGACATTCGGGGCGCCCATGATCATCTTCCTCGCCGGCCTGCGGCAGATCCCGCATATGTACTACGAGGCCGCCAAGGTGGACGGCGCCACCACGCTGCAGCAGTTCTGGCGGATCACCATGCCGATGCTGAGCCCCATCATCTTCTTCAACCTGGTGCTGCAGATCATCGGTTCGTTCCAGTCGTTCACCCAGGCGTTCATCGTCTCCGGCGGTAACGGCGGGCCTTCGGACTCCACGATGTTCTTCACGCTCTACCTCTACCAAAAGGGATTCGGCCAGTTCGACATGGGCTACGCCTCCGCCATGGCATGGTTCCTGCTGGTCATCATCGGTGTCTTCACCGCCATCAACTTCATCGCTTCTAAGTATTGGGTTTTCTATGACGACTAACCTGGAGACGCTGCCCGCCTCGGACAAGAAGTCCGGAGGAACCGGTAAGCCTACGAACCGCCGCAAGCCCCGCGAGTCGCGCGGTACCCTGGCCTTCAGCCGGGCCCAGCGCGGCAAGTCACTGATGAAGCACGGCATCCTGATCCTGGCCGGCGGTCTGATGATCTATCCCCTCCTCTGGATGGTGGTGTCCTCGCTCCGCCCGAACGAGCTGATCTTCCGCGAGCCGGGGCTGTGGCTGAACAGCCTGGAAATGAGCAACTACACCGACGGTTGGTCCGCCCTGACCCACCCGTTCGGTCACTACATGCTCAATTCCGCCATCGTGGTGATCGGCTCGATCCTGGGGAACCTGATCTCCTGCTCCATGGCGGCGTATGCCTTCGCGCGCCTGCAGTTCACTGGGAAGAAGCTGTTCTTCGGCATCATGCTGCTGACCATCATGCTTCCGTTCCACGTGGTCATCGTTCCGCAGTACATCCTGTTCTCACAGATCGGCTGGGTGAACACCTTCTGGCCGCTGCTGGTGCCCAAGCTGCTGGCCACGGACGCGTTCTTCGTCTTCCTGATGGTCCAGTTCATCCGCGGCATCCCGCGCGAGCTGGACGAGGCTGCCCGCATTGACGGCGCCGGCCACCCCCGCATCTTCCTGCGGGTCATCCTTCCGCTGATGGTGCCGGCCCTGGCCACCACAACCATCTTCACGTTCATCTGGACCTGGAACGACTTCTTCGGCGCCCTGATCTACCTCACGGATCCGGACATGTTCACGGTTCCGGTGGCACTGCGCGCCTTCGTCGACTCCCAGTCCGCCACCAGCTGGGGCTCGCTGTTCGCCATGTCCATCGTGTCCCTGCTGCCAGTGTTCCTGGTGTTCCTGTTCGGCCAGCGGTTCCTCATCAAGGGCATCGCCACCACCGGCATCAAGTAGCCCGCACTCCCGAACGGCCCGTCCCTGGCGGCGGGCCGTCCGGCTGTCCGGGCGAAGGAAAACTCGCGGTACAGCATCTTGTATTACAAGTTCTTCACTTGTAGCATGAGAAGTAGAAAGCGCTTTCCCGAATTTTGTCCCAACACCTCCCGCCCTTCGCAGTAATAAGCGAAAAGTCCCCAGCACCAAGATCAAAGAAGATCGGAGTACCCAGTGCCGTTTTTCCCCCGTACTGCATCTGCTGACAGGCAGCATGCAGGAACTTCCGCCCCCGGCGCAGCCCGCCGCATACGTAGGACAGGCGTGGTAGCCGCGGCGGCCGCCGTCGTAATGGCCCTCAGCGCATGCGGCGGGGGAGGTTCCCCGCAAAGTGCCGACGGCCCCGTTGAACTGCGCTTCTCCTGGTGGGGCGGCGACAAGCGCGCCCAGCTGACCCAGGAAGCCATTAAGCAGTTCGAAGCCGAAAACCCGAACATCAAGATCAACCCGGAGTTTGGCGACTGGAGCGGCTACTGGGACAAGCTGGCCACCCAGGTCGCGGCCAATGACGCCCCGGACATCATCCAGATGGACGAGAAGTACATCACCGAGTACTCCAGCCGCGGCGCCCTCCTGGACTTGTCGAAATACGACATCGACACATCCAAGCTCGACGAAGCGGCCCTCAACGCCGGCGAGAGCGAGGACGGGCTGACCGGAATCGCGGCCGGAATTAATGCGGCCACCATCCTGGCCAACCCGGCTGTCTTCGAGGCCGCCGGCGTCCCGCTGCCGGATGACTCCACCTGGACCTGGGAGGACTTCGAACGCATCGCAGCCGAAATCACCGCCAAGTCTCCGAAGGGTACCTACGGTGCCGCAGCCTACGGAACTGATGAGGCGTCGCTCGGCGTCTGGCTCCGCCAGAACGGCAAGTCCCTCTACACCTCGGACGGAAAGCTGGGCTTCGAGCCGAGCGACATTGCCGACTGGTGGGCCTTCCTGAAACAGCTCAGCGAGAACAAGGCCGTTCCGTCGGCCTCCGAGGTGGTTGAAGCCGAGGCCGCCCCCCTGGACCAGAGCGGACTCGCCACAGGCAAGAACGGCATGGCGTTCTGGTGGTCCAACCAGGCTCCTGCCCTCGAAAAGGCTTCCGGCAGCGACCTGAAGATCCTGCGGTTCCCCACCAAGACGGGCTCCGCCGCAGATGCCCAGCTTTGGTACAAGGCATCGCAGTTCTGGTCCGCTTCCTCACGCACCAAGCACCCTGAGGAAACCGCGAAGTTCATCAACTTCCTCACCAACAACGTCAAAGCCGGCGAGGCCCTCCTGGCGGACCGGGGCGTCTACCCGAACTCGGACGTCCGCGCAGCCATCGAGTCCAAGCTGACCCCGGCCGACGTCAAGGTGGTCAAGTTCATTGACCAGATCAAGGATGAGCTCGGCGAGGCTCCGGCTCCGCCGCCGAAGGGTGCAGGTGCAATCCAGGAAATCGTCAAGCGCTACACGTCAGAGGTTCTCTTCGAGCGGCTTTCCACTGACGAAGCCGGCAAGAAGGCGCATGCTGAGATGGCGGCGGCCATCAGCAGTTAGTTTTCACACCGCCAGCACGGCTCTGGACGACTTGGGAGGACGCCTCCTCCGCCCATAACGTCCGACGGCGGGTGGCAGCTCCGTCCCGGCAGGAACCAGTGGTTCCTCCCGGGACGGAGCTGTTTAACGCGTGTTCCTTACTGCTGCCGCCGGGACGGGGTCCCTGCCGCTACTGGAGCTATGCGGCCCGGCTCGGTAACGTGCAACGCATGGCCATCAAATTTGAGAACGTAGGCATCGCCGTCCGCGACCTCGAAGCAACGATCTCCTTTTTCACCGACCTCGGACTCACGGTCGTCGGACGCGACACGGTCAGTGGCGAGTGGACCGACACTGCCGTCGGCCTTGACGGCAACCACGCCAAAATAGCAATGCTCCAAACACCGGATGGTCACGGTCGGCTCGAGCTCTTCGAGTACATTCACCCTGAAGCGATCGAATCGGAGCCCACCCGCCCCAACGAGATTGGCATGCATCGCGTCGCGTTCTCTGTCGACGACATGGACAAAGCCCTGGAGATAGCCGTGCGGCACGGCTGCCGTCCGCTCCGCGGGGTGGCGACCTATAAGGACGTCTACAAGCTCACCTACCTCCGCGGCCCCAGCGGCATCATCGTGATGCTCGCCGAGGAACTCAAGAAAAACTGAGGGCCGAATCGGCGCAGTTCATCGTGCGTTGCAAGGGCCTCATGCGGCCAGCCGTAGTCCGGCGCCGGTACAACGCCGGTTGATCGACGCGCCGCATCACCTGGACCGCATTCTTCACAACGACGGGGGTGAGGATCCGCCGGGGTCGGCGATGGCGGAAAATCATCGGTGCACCTGGCAGGCCGCAGGAGGACTCCTTAGCCCTCGGCGATCACCGCCACGCTCCCTGCAGCCACAACGCCGGAGAACGGGCGGCCCGTCAGCAGATCCGTCCCCGCAGCCTTCACGGAAGCATCGGCGCGGGTGTGGTTGATCGCGAACAGGAAGCCCGCGCCGTCGGCCGAACGCCGCCGGACCACCTCCACACCCACATCGGCAACCGCAGCGGCCGCAACCCCGGACTCGGCCAGGAGCCGGTCAACCACGGCCTCGATGCCGTCCTGGTCCGGGAAAGTAGCCAGGTACCACGCCGCGCCCTTGTCCACGCTTCGCCGGGTCAGGGACGGCACGCCCTCAAGGGGGTATTCCGTAAAGGCCTGCACCCCTTCCGCACCGTAGAGGTGCACGTGCTCGCTCCAGACAGACGAGACAGAGCCGTCGCTCAGCTTCAGCTGCGAACCCTCAAGCAAAGGATGGAACTCCTCCACCCGCACGCCCAGCAGGTCCCGGAAGGCACCCGGGTAGCCACCCAGCCGCACATGGTCTTTCTCGTCCACGATCCCGCTGAAGTAGCTGACCAGTACGGTGGCACCGGCGGAAGCGGCGGCTGCGATGTTGGCGGCCGCCTGGTCGGTTACCGAGTACAGCGTGCAGACGAGTACCAGGTCGTAGCCCCCGAGCGGCGCCGACGGGTGGAGCAGGTCGACGGAAACGCCCCGCAGGTACAGCGAGCGGTGGAAGGCACGCAGCAGGTCCAGGTAGCGGACGTCGATGCTGGGCTTGGAATCGATTTCGCTTGCCCACCAGGCCTCGTAGTCGAATACGATGGCCGCACGGGATTCCACCCGTGATCCCCGGACGGGCTCCAGGCGCTTCAGGGCCGAACCCAGGTCCACTACTTCACGCCAGACGCGCGTGTCGCGTCCGCCGTGGGGCACCATGGCCGAGTGGAACTTCTCGGATCCCGCAAAGCTCTGCCGCCACTGGAAGAACATCACGGCGTCGGCGCCGCGCCCAACGTGGGCGAGCGAGTTGCGCAGCATCTCACCCGGCATCTTCGGCTGATTGCGCGGCTGCCAGTTAACGGCCGACGTCGAATGTTCCATCAGGATCCACGGGTCGCCCCCCGCAATTCCGCGGGTGAGGTCCGCGCTGAACGCGAGCTCGATATGGCGTTCCGGATCTGCGGCCACCAGGTAGTGGTCGTTGGCAATGACGTCCAGGTCCTCGGCCCAGGCAAAGTAGTCCATGGCCTTGGTGGCGCTGGATGCCATGAGGTTCGTGGTGCAGGGAACGTCCGGCGTCACTTCACGCAGGACGGCCACGAGGTCGCGGTAGTAGTCAATCAGCGCCCACGAATTGAACCGCTGGAAGTCCAGCTGCTGGCCCGGGTTCAACGTGCTGGGAGCAACGCCGGGAGGCAGGATCTCCTCGAACGACGCGTAATTCTGGCTCCAGAACGCCGTGCCCCAGGCGGCGTTGAGTGCGGCGATGGTTCCGTAGCGCCGCTCCAGCCACACACGGAAGGCTGCGGCGTCCTCCTCGCCGTAGAACTCTGAAACGTGGCAGCCCAGCTCGTTGTCCACGTGCCATAGTGCCAATGCGGGATGGTCCTTATAGCGTTCGGCGAGCGCACGGGTGATGCCTTTGGCGTACCGCCGGTAAACGGCCGACGACGGCGTATAGTGCCGCCGGGAGCCCGGTCCCAGCACCGTTCCGTCAGCCGTGACCGGCAGAATTTCCGGATGCTTGCGGACCAGCCAGGCCGGCGGGGCCGCTGTGGCAGTGGCCAGGGCCACCTTGACGCCGATGCCGGCCAGGTTGTCCATTACGTCGTCGAGCCAGCCGAAGTCGTACTGGCCTTCAACCGGCTCCAGGAGCGCCCAGGAGAAGATTCCGACGCTGAGGAAGTTCACCCCGGCCTCCTTCATCAGGTCCAGATCCTCAAGCCGGACGCTGACGGGCCATTGCTCGGGGTTGTAGTCGCCACCGAAGGCGATGCCTTCGATGTTGTTCCAAACGCTGGCCGGGCCGGAAGCTGCCTGCAATGTCATGGGACTCCTATGTCTGCGCGGGATGGAACCTTTGGGAACACCAGGTGTTTGGAAAACGCTTGCCCAAATTCGGGAATGCCTATATTGTATCGTTTCAGAAGCCGTGTAAGCCAGCTCACTACTTTCGTTGTAGATGAGACCAGGGATTGCACACATTGAGCAAGGAGGCTCCCGTGATCAACAGAAGGCATTTCCTCACCACCGTCGCCGTCGGCACAGCATCTGCCGGCGTACTGGCTGCGTGCGGCACCGGGTCCGGCACTTCCGGACAGACCGGTTCCGCCGAGAACCCCGTCACCATCAACTACACCTGGTGGGGCAACGACGACCGTGCCGAGCGCACCCGCAAGGCCATCGCCCTCTTTGAATCGAAGAACCCGGACATCAAGGTCAACGGAAACTTCACCGACTTCGCCGGTTACTGGCAGAAGCGCGCCACCGAGGCCGCCGGCGGCGGCCTTCCGGACGTCATGCAGTGGGACCTGTCCTACCTCCGCGACTACGGCCAGCGCAACCAGCTCCTGGACCTGAGTACCGTCAACATCAATACGGACGCCTTTGAAAAGTCCCTCCTGCCCTCCGGCCAGATCAAGGGCAAGACCTACGGCATCCCCACCAGTACCAACGCGTTCGCCGTCTACTACGACCCCGCCAAGCTCGCCTCCCTGGGCATTCCCGAGCCCACGGGCAACTGGACTTACAAGGCGTTCAACGAATTCCTGACCGAGGTGGGCGCCAAGAGCAACGGCGCCCTCTTCGGCGGCACCGACTACACGGGCGTGTGGTGGATGTTCAACATCTGGCTCCGCCAGAACAACATCGAGGCCTTCACCGAGGACGGCAAACTCGGCTTTACCAAGGACGACCTGAAGAAGTGGTGGAACCTCCCCGCCAGCCTGCGCGGCACCCCGGCCATCGTTCCCGAAGAGCGCGTCACCCAGCTGGCACCAAAGTCGCCGTTCGGCTCCAACGTCACGGCCACCGAGGTCACCTGGGACAACTTCATGGCCGGCTACCTCGCAGACAGCGGCGCCAAGGAACTCAAGCTGGTGCCGGTCCCGTCCGACGACCCTGACAACCTGGGCCTGTTCCTCAAGCCGTCCATGCTGATGGTTGCCAGCGCCAAGACCAAGTTCAAGGACGCCGCTGCCCGCTTCATCGACTTCATGGTCAACGACCCCGAGGTAGGCCAGATCTTCAAGACCTCCCGCGGCGTGCCCGCATCCAAGACCCAGCGCGACGGCACCACCTTCGAAGGCACCGACAAGCTGGTTGTCGATTACGAAAAGTCCATCGAAAAGTACCTCAAGGACGCTCCCGAGCCGCCCATCGTCGGCTTCGGCACGCTTGAAGCCTCCTTCAAGCGCATCGCCTCCGACCTGAACTACGGCAAGCTGGACATCAACGGTGCCACCGACGCCTGGTTCAAGGAAGCCGAAGACCTTATCAAGCAGAACGCCTGATTCAGGCCCAATGTCTGATTCTTGCTTCATGACTGACGGATTGAACTCGTGACTCAAAGCCCAACCCTGAGCAGGCGTCAGGCCACGTCCGCCCCCGCGCAGCTTCGCAAGTCGAAGCAGCGGGGGGCGGACGCCCGCGCCGGCTACACCTTCCTGCTGCCCTGGCTGCTGGGATTCATCGCCCTCACTGTTGGGCCCATGATTTCCTCGCTGTACCTTTCCTTCACCAACTACAACCTGTTCGAGCCCCCCAAGTGGATCGGCCTGGACAACTACACCTCCCTTTTCCAGGACGAACGGTTCCTGCAGTCGGTGGGGGTGACGGTGAGCTATGTTGTGTTCGGTACCCCGCTCAAGCTAGCTGCCGCGCTGGCAGTGGCCATGCTGCTGAACAGCAAGCGCCGTGGCCAGGGCTTCTACCGTTCCGCGTTCTACGCCCCCTCCCTGATCGGTGCCTCCGTCTCCATCGCCATCGTCTGGAAGGCCATGTTCGGCGATTCCGGTCCCGTGGACCAGGGCCTGTCCTTCTTCGGGGTCAACCTGGGCGGCTGGGTGGGCAACCCGGCCATGACCATGTCGATGTTCATCCTGCTGACGGTGTGGCAGTTCGGCGCACCGATGGTGATCTTCCTGGCCGGCCTGAAGCAGATCCCCAACGAGCTCTACGAGGCGGCGTCGATGGACGGCGCCGGCCCGGTGCGGAAGTTCTTCAACATCACCTGGCCCATGCTTTCCCCGGTGATCTTCTTCAACCTGCTGATGGAAACCATCCACGCGTTCCAGATCTTCAACTCGGCGTACATCATCTCCAACGGTGAAGGCGGCCCGGCCGGCTCCACCCTCTTCTACACCCTCTACCTGTACCTGCGCGGCTTCAGCGACTTCCGGATGGGCTACGCCTCGGCAATGGCCTGGCTCCTCCTGATCGTCGTGGGCATCCTGACCCTGATCATCTTCCGCACGTCCAAGTCCTGGGTCCACTACAGCGGTGATGCAAAATGACAACCATGGCAACCCCCACGCAGTCTGCTCCGGACGCGCCGGCGCCGGTCTACAACCCCAAAGCTGAGTCTGCGGGTGCGAAGCGGACCAAGAGCCTGGCCTTCCATGCCGTAGCCCTTTTCCTCACCGCGATTGTGCTCTACCCGGGCCTATGGATGATCGCTTCCTCGTTCAAGCCGAACTCCGAGATCGGCGGCGGGAACACCTCGCTGTGGTCCAGCAACTTCAGCTTCGACAACTTCGTCACCGCGATGGACGGGATCGGCGGGGTGACCACCCTGCAGTTCTTCACCAACTCCCTGGTCCTGGCCATCGGCGCCGTGGTGGGAACCATCCTCTCGGCCAGTGTTTCCGCCTACGCGTTCGCCAGGATCAAGTTCCCCGGCCGCAGCATCTTCTTCGGCATGATGATCGCCACCCTGCTCCTGCCGTTCCACGTGGTGATCATCCCGCAGTACATAGTGTTCCAGCAGCTTGGCCTGGTGGACACGTATGTGCCGCTGCTGATCGGAAAATTCCTGGCCGCCGACGCGTTCTTCGTGTTCCTCATGGTCCAGTTCATGCGCAACCTGCCGGCAGAACTGGACGAGGCAGCAAGGATCGACGGCGCCGGCCACGTACGGATCTTCACCTCCATCATGCTGCCGCTGATGAAGCCGGCCCTGATCTCCACCTCGATCTTCTCGTTCATCTGGAGCTGGAACGACTTCCTGGGCCCGCTGCTCTACCTGAACACCCCGGAAAAGTACCCGCTGCCGCTGGCGCTGCGCCTCTTCGTGGACCAGACCCAGAGCTCTGACTACGGCGCCATGATCGCCATGTCAGTGCTGGCCCTGCTGCCGGTACTGATCTTCTTCCTGGTGTTCCAGCGGTACATTGTTGAAGGCGTCTCCACCCAGGGCCTGAAGGGCTGACGGAGGCAGGAATGAGCATCATGGACAGCACCAGGCCCGTATCAAACCACCACGAACCCGTCCCGGTAAACCGCTTCGCGCTGTTCTCCGAGACCCTCCTGGCAGGGGTCCTGGTGCTGGTGTTGTCCATTCCGCTGGTCACGATCCCCGCCGCCTACGCGGCGGGGATCGCCCATCTGGAGCGGCACCTCTCGGGCCGGGACGATTCGGTCCGCGGACTCTGGGGTACGTTCAAAGGTGCCCTTCCCGGCAGCTGGAAGCTGGGCTTCATCACCGCGGCAGCCGCCGTCGTGATTGTCCTCAATCTCCTCCTGGCCTGGGTGGGCCAGTTGCCCGGCCGGGAGGTGGTCCTGCCCGCAACCCTGCTCCTCGCCGGCTGCGGCGCCATCCTGCTCCTGCGCGCCACGGCTGCCTGGTCCGATTCCCGCGGGCCCGGCAAGGATCCAAAGAATGCCTGGTCCGCCGCGCTGGAAACCGGAAAGGCCCTCTCCCTCCGGGACTGGTCAGGGTCGCTTCTGCTGGCCGCCGCGCTCTTCGGGGCGGTGGTCTTCGTCTGGATGCTGGCGGCATTGTTCGTCGTGGTTCCGGGCACGCTGATCCTCGCAGCCGCCGCTGTAAAGCTGCGGTCACAGCGGGCCTAAAGAGCCTTCCTCCAAGCATCACCGGCGCCGGCCTCCTACCGGCGCCGGAATCATTTCCCCAACCCTTCCCAGCTACCGAGTTGAGTCCCGACGTGCCTTCCGAGCGCCCGCGTTCCGAACAGTCCATCCGCCCCTCCGAATCCCAGGCCCGCTGGTACCACCCGCTGAAACAACACAACTACCGGCTCTTCCTGGGCATGCAGCTGGCGGGAAGCGTCGGAGTCTGGATGCAGCGGCTGGCCCAGGACTGGCTTGTGCTCCAGCTGACCGGAAGCCCGGCAGCCGTGGGTGTTGCCGTTGCCCTGCAATTCCTCCCCATGCTGGTGGTGGGGCCCCTCGCCGGTCTGGTGGTGGACCTGTTTCCCAAGCGCCGGATCATGATGGTCTGCCAGTCCCTGATCGTTCTCCTCGCCCTGGGATTGGCGGCATGGGTGGCCAGTGGCGCCATCACTGTCTGGGTGGTGTACGCCAGCTGCGTGGCCTTGGGAATCACCGCCGCCATCGACCAGCCCGCGCGGCAGGTGTTCGTCAATGAGGTCGTGGGTGACGCCGCCCTACGCCCTGCGATCGGGCTGAACAACGCGCTTGCCCAGCTGGGAGCCATGGCCGGGCCTGCCCTCAGCGGGGTGCTCATCGCCCAGGCCGGACCGGCGGCTGCCTTCGCTGCCAACTCGCTGATCGGCCTGCTGGTTTTGGGGCTGATTATCGGCATGCGGACTTCGGAGCTGCATCCAAGCACTCCTGCCGAACGGGGCCGCGGGCAATTGCTCGCGGGCTTCCGCTACGTCCGGGACAGGCCGCGCCTGCTGCTCCTGATGCTGCTGGCCGGACTCCTGGGTGCCTTCGGCATGAACGGGCCGGTGGTCCTGGCAGCTTTCGCCGACCGGGTGTGGCACACCGGCGTGGAGGGCTTCGGCCTGTTCAACACCGTCAGCGCCGTCGGGGCACTCGCCGGAGCCCTGCTCGCCGCCCGGCTCAGGAACATGGGCCGCAAGGGCATCGTGACGGCGGCCGGTCTCTTCGGGCTGTCCCAGCTGGTGGCTGCCCTGATGCCCAGCCTCGTCCTGTTCGCGGCGATGCTGGTGGTGGTTGGCCTCATGACGCTCCTCTTCCTCACCAGTGCCGCCACCGCCGTCCAGCTCGAGGCCGGCCCGGCCATCCGCGGCCGCATCATGGCGCTGTACCTGCCGTTGCTGCTCGGCGGGCATGCCCTGGGCGGGCTCCTGGCCGGGTGGCTAACGGAGGAGTTCGGCGTCCGTGCGGGGCTGGTCGTCACGGGCGCCCTGGGCATGCTGTCCGCCGTCGTCATCGGCCTGCTCCTGTGGCTGCACGCCAGGCGGTCCCGCACGCTGTAAGCGGTCGCCGGGCCTCCGGGGCCTCCGGGCTGACCTGGCAGACGCCATGACAGCCTGGTTCAACCCGGGGCCCCTAGGCGGACGGGAGGGCGAATTTGGTGGGGGAGGATCCGGCCCAGGGCAGCCCGAGTTCGCTGAAGGTGGCGTGCTGTGTGCCCGCCCGCTCCAGCGCCTCCTCGATGTCAACCACGACCGCATGGGCTGCTTCGCCGTCGCCCTCCCACCGGATGTAGGCGGCATCGATGGGTGCGGGCGCCGGGGCGGTGCGGATGGCCTCCAGGACCAGCATGAAGGCGCCGCTGTCCACGGCCGGACTGATGAGCGGAACGCCGCCCGCCCGGTGCGCCAGCAAGTTCTGGGTTAGGTCGTCCCGGCCGTAGGTCTTCTCGGAGCGGCCGGACGGCGTTTCGATGGTGAGGCGGTCCTCCGTGTAGTGGAACACCGCAGTTCCGGCCGAGCCCAGGAGCGTGATGTATGGTTCCACGGACTCGGTGGCGCAAATGGTCAGGGCGCAGGTGATGGGGAGCCCGGACGTGGTGCGGATGCGGATTACCGACGTATCGTCCGATTCAATCTCGTTGGCGCGGTACAGCTCGGTCTCCACGGACGCCACGTCGGCCGTGGTGCGGGCACCGGCAATCCGGAGGGCAGTTGCCACCGCGTGTGCCAGGGGATTGGTGGCCACGCCGTCCACCACGTCGACGCCGTTGATGCTGCGCTTTCCGGCCCAGCGCGAGCGCTTGTAATAGGCTCTGTCGCGCACCCAGCGGCCGGTGGCCGAGATGCCTTGCAGGGTACCGATCGTGCCCGCGGCCACCATGTCTTCAATGGCCTGGAGGGCGTGCGAGCCCAGGCTTTGGAAGCCGATCTGCACACTCCTTCCGGAGGCGGCGGCAGCGCCAAGGAGAGTGTGGAAGTCGGCAAGCGAGGCGACGGGCGGTTTCTCCAGGTAGAGGTCGGCGTCGCTGGCCAGGGCTGCCAGTGCCAGCGGGGCATGGGTTTGGATGGGGGTGGCAACGATGATCACGTCAAGCGCCTGGGTGCCAGCGAGCAGTTCGCTGAGCCCCGGAAAAACAACGGCCGACGCCGGTACGGAGCCGGGTGCCGGCGGTTGCGGGTCTGCCACGGCGACGAGTTCGACGGCGTTCGCTGCCTGGAGGCGTTCAAGGTTGCGCAGGTGGTGGGTGCCAAAGCCGTGCACCCCTACCAAGGCCACGCGCGCGGGATTCACGCCCTGGCTGGCTGCGGTAAGTGGCAGTTCCCCGGGGGTCGGAGTTCCTTCCGGTGCATGCGCTTCGGGTGAGTCCGGCACGCGGGTGCCAGCTGGCGTTCCCATGGTTCTCCATTCTGCCCGGGGGCACGATTCCTTGGCGTCGGCATCAGTGGCAAACGCTTTCCAGAAACAAGTTTGCTCTATGCGGCGCCCCGTCGTCCAGCAGTGTAACGATTCAAAAGGGCGGTTGACCCGGCCCGGAGGGCTGGTCTAGATTTTGCAGAAACCGATTACCGCGCGACAGCGCCAGTCCGGCCGCGCGCTACGGGGCCGACCAGAAAGCACACCATGAAAATCCTGCTCGCCGGAGACTCCACCGTCGCAAACTGCCCAACGCAAGAATTCCCGATGAGCGGGTGGGGAGCGCGGCTCGCGCCGCTCACCCACACCTGGGCTGCGGTACACAACTTCGCCAAGGGCGGCGCCAGCACCGAGTCCTTCCGGGACGAAGGGCTGTGGGGCAGCCTGCTGGCCCAGGCCGGCGAGGGTGACCTGGTGCTCATCCAGTTCGGCCACAACGACCAGAAAAAGCAGCACCTGGCCGCCCGCACCGGCTATGCGGCCAACCTGCGCGCCATGGTAGGGGAAGTGCGGGACGCGGGGGCGGTTCCGGTGCTGTGCACCTCGGTGGAGCGGCGGCACTTCCGGGACACGCCGACGTCGGACGCTGTCCTGGAGGAAAGCCTTGAGGACTATCCGGAGGTGGTCCGCGAGGTTGCCCTGGAGTTGGCCGTTCCGCTGATCGACCTCAATACCTGGACGCGGAGCCTCTATGTGGGGCTGGGCCGCGGTGCGTCCATGAGCCTGTTCTGCCATTTCGGCCCGGGCGAGCATGCCCACTGGCCGGACGGCCTAACGGACAACACCCACTTCTCACAGAAGGGTGCAGCACTGGTGGCAGGGGAAGTTGCCCGGCAGTTGGCGCGGCTTGGCTTCGGTCCCGAAACCGCCTCCCCGGCGCGGGCAGGCGGGGCAGGACGTACGGCGGCGGGACGCGCCTGAGTCCGTTGCTGGCCGCCCGGTGGTAAGAAGGACCTAGCTTCGGCGCAGGCCAAGGGTGGCGATGAGGTCCTCATGCAACTCGAACCAGGTGCGGTGGAAGGAATCGCGATCCGTCGCGGTGTACCAAGCCTGGTCTGTCACAGCACGTGCAAGTGCGTGCTCGAGGCGCGGTCCGTAACCTTTGAACCGTGGCAATGCCGTGGACAGGCGGGACTCAAGGCCGCTGACGAATACGAGGCCCCGGATGAAGGTTTGCTGCACCGGTTGGTCCGCGTCCTGCCCAGCCGCATAAGCTTCCTCCGGCAGCCCCAGGAGCCGGAACTGGAGAACGCTGCAGGCGGCGACGACGTCAGCGTTCACGGGTTCAAAGGCATGGTGGGCGGCTGTCACTGCCGCGCGCCCCCCGGTCCTGTCCAGTTCAGCAGCAAGGAGCCGCTCGTTCTCCCGCCTGCCGGCCTCCGTCAGGGACCAGCCGCGCGTCCCGCCGAAGGTCGAGCGGACATCCCATCCCCGGGCGCCAGCTTCAAGAAGGAATGCCTCCACATCCTCCAGGCTTTGGCCGAAGCGTTCCGCCACCGCTTCCACGTCCGCGAAGCCAAGCAGCCGGACAGCGTGAAGAGTGAGCGCAGCTGCCTGGGGCGTACCCGTCACGTTGCTTGTTCCAGGTGAGGCGGAGCAGCGGTCACCAGTCCCCGGGTTCCGTCCACTTCCAAAATCGTGGCGCTCTCAACGCTGGATAGGGCGCCGGAAACGCCAAGGACGGCCGGAATCCCGTACTCCCGCGCTACGATCGCGGCGTGTGACAGCATTCCGCCGGTTTCGGTAACCACCGCAGCAGCAACACCAAACAGCGGAGTCCAGGCAGGGTCGGTGGTCCGGCACACCAGGATGTCCCCGGGTTCCACTAGGGAGAACTCGTCGATGCCATGGATAAGCCTTGCCGGGCCCGAAGCGAAACCTGGGCTTGCGCCGGTTCCGGTGAGCACGCCGTCGGATTCCTTGTGGCCGGGCGTGGAAGCACCCGTCACGCGGCACCGCCTTGTGCCGGCTCCGGCGAACCTGCCGCCTTTCCGGTGCTCTGGCGGACCACCAGCTCCGGCGTGAACACCACGGAGCGGTGCGTGGGGTTTTGCGACTCCACCTCTTCGGAAAGGAGTTCGATGGCGGTGCGTCCAAGCGCCTCGGTGGGCTGTCGGATGGAGGACAGCGGAACCACGGCGGAGACCGCAAAATCGATGTCGTCGTAGCCAATCAGTGCGACGTCCTCGGGGATGCGGAACGTGTGCGTCATGGTCAGTGACTGCATGACGCCCAGGGCCAGGAGGTCGTTCGCGCAGAAGATCCCGTCCGGCAATTCTTTCCGGCCCCGCTCCACCAGGGTGTTGCCCACGCTGCGGCCGGCCAGGACGGTCATGCCCTCGGAGGTGAGCACCTCGAGTGTGGCGCCCGGTTCCTCCTTCACGGCGCGCTGTGCACCCTGCAGGCGGTCGGCCACCTGCCGGATGGAGGTGTGGCCTCCCACGAAGGCCAGCCTGCGGCGGCCGGTGTCCAGCAGGTGCCGGGCGGCCAGGTATCCGCCAGCGTCGTCGTCCACCGCAACGGAACTGAACTTTGACTCGTCGGCAAGGCGGTCCACCAGTACGGTGGGGACCCCGCGTTCGCGCAGCAGGTCCAGCCTCTCAGTCACGTCACCCACGGGGGAGATCAGCAGGCCCTGGACCCGCTGCTCCTGGAACAGGTCGATGTAGTTGGCCTCCCGGCCGGCGTCGTGGCCGCTGTCGCCCAGCAGCACGGCGCTGCCCTGCAGCGCCGCGGCGTCCTCGGCGGCCCTGACCACCGAGGTGAAGAAGGGGTTACCCACGTCCAGGACGATAAGCCCTACCGTACGGCTGTGGCCGGCGCGGAGCTGCCGTGCCGCGTCATTGCGGACAAATCCCAGCTCATCAATGGCCTTCAGTACCCGCTCCTTGGTGCGTTGGGACACCCTGTCCGGGTAGTTCAGCACATTCGAGACGGTTCCTACCGCAACGCTGGCGTGCGTGGCGACGTCCTTGATGCTGGCTGAGCGGTTCATGATCCTCCAAGCTGGTGGTCCAAGTGCACTGCGTTCCACCGCCGGTAATCCGGGTTGCGGAATGCTTGACACCTCCTTCCGTCAAGAGTACTTTGAATCGTAACAATGAAACGATTCAAAGATTCGCGAGTTTAGGAGAGTTCCAAATGAGGGTGTGCTTCCGCTCCTCGGTGAAGCCGGCGCTGATGGCCGAATACAAGCGGCGCCACGCCGCCGTGTGGCCGGAGATGCTCCGCGCCCTCAAAGACGCAGGCTGGAACAACTACTCCCTGTTCCTCGCGGAGGACGGGCTGCTGGTGGGTTACCTGGAATGCGACGACTTCGACGCAGCCCGGGCCCGCATGGCCCTCACTGACGTGAACACCCGCTGGCAGGCGGAAATGGCATTGCTGTTCGACAACGCAGAAAACTCCGGCCAGGCACCCGACGAAGGGTTCCAGGTCCTCGAGGAAGTCTTCAACCTGGACAGCCAGCTCGCAGCAGCAGGGACCTCGGCTTCCTGAAGCAGCCCGCTACAGGCAGCTCCGGCAGCGGGGCCGCAGCAACAGACCACAAACGAACAAGACACCGGGAAGAATCATCATGAATGACGTAGCAACGGCGCTGGGCAGGCTCGAGGAGCTCGCCATCGAGGTCCCCTCGTGGGCCTATGGAAATTCAGGCACGCGGTTCAAGGTGTTCGGCACCCCCGGCACGCCCCGGACCGTGCAGGAGAAGCTCGCTGACGCGGCGAAGGTGCACGAGTTGACTGGCCTTGCCCCCACCGTGGCGCTGCACATTCCGTGGGACAAGGTGGACGATTACGCCGCTTTGAAGGAGTACGCGGCGGGGCTGGGAGTCGGTCTGGGCACGATCAACTCCAACACGTTCCAGGATGACGAGTACAAGTTCGGCTCCCTGACTTCTTCGAACGACGCGGTCCGGCGCCGGGCTATCGAGCATCACCTGGACTGCATCGAGATTATGCACGCCACGGGTTCGAAGGACCTGAAGATCTGGCTGGCGGACGGCACCAACTACCCGGGCCAGGACGACATGCGCGGCCGCCAGGACCGGCTGGCTGAGTCGCTGCAGGAAATTTACGCGGCCCTGGGCGATGAGCAGCGCCTGGTGCTGGAGTACAAGTTCTTCGAGCCGGCTTTCTACCACACCGATGTTCCGGACTGGGGCACCTCCTACGCCCAGACCCTGGCGCTGGGGGAGAAGGCGTTTGTCTGCCTGGACACCGGTCACCATGCTCCGGGCACCAACATTGAGTTCATCGTGATGCAGCTGCTGCGCCTGGGCAAGCTTGGTTCCTTCGACTTCAACTCCCGCTTCTACGCCGACGACGACCTCATTGTGGGTGCCGCGGATCCGTTCCAGCTCTTCCGGATCATGTTCGAGGTGATCCGTGGCGGCGGTTACGGCAAGGACTCCGGCGTAGCACTGATGCTGGACCAGTGCCACAACCTGGAAGAGAAGATCCCGGGCCAGATCCGCTCGGTGCTGAACGTCCAGGAAATGACGGCCCGGGCCCTGCTGGTGGACACCGCGGCCCTGTCCGAAGCGCAGCGCGCCGGGGACGTTTTGGCGGCGAACGCTGTGTTCAATGACGCGTTCTACACCGACGTCCGGCCGGTCCTGGCCGGGTGGCGTGAATCCCGCGGCCTCCCCGCGGACCCGTTGGCCGCGTTCAAGGCCAGCGGTTACCAGAAGAAGATCAACGAGGACCGCGTGGGCGGCCAGCAAGCCGGATGGGGCGCATAAGCATGACCATGCAGAACACAGACATGCAGAACATAGGCAACAAGACTGTCGAAGACCTGATTTCCCGTTCCAACCGCCTGGGTGCGGACAAACGGAACACGAATTTCGCCGGCGGCAACACCTCCGCGAAGGGCACAGGGAAGGACCCGGTGACGGGCGAGGACGTCCAGCTGCTCTGGGTTAAGGGCTCCGGCGGCGACCTGGGCACGCTGAAGGCGGAGAACCTCGCGGTGCTGCGCCTGGACCGGCTGAATGCGCTCAAGAACGTCTACCCAGGCGTCGAGCGTGAAGACGAGATGGTGGCCGCCTTCGATTACTGCCTGCACGGCAAGGGCGGCGCAGCTCCCTCGATCGACACCGCAATGCACGGCCTGGTGGACGCCGCGCACGTGGACCACCTGCACCCGGACTCCGGCATCGCCATTGCCACGGCGGTGGACGGCGAGGCGCTGACCACAAAGATCTTCGGCAACAAGGTGGTCTGGGTTCCCTGGCGCCGCCCCGGGTTCCAGCTGGGCCTGGACATCGCAGCGATCAAGGAAGCCAACCCGCAGGCCATCGGCACCATCCTGGGCGGGCACGGCATCACCGCCTGGGGCGCCACCAGCGAGGAAGCGGAGCAGAACTCGCTGTGGATCATCGAACAGGCCGAAAAGTACATCCGCGAAAACGGCAAGGCCGAGCCCTTCGGGCCCAAGCTGCCCGGCTACGGTGCCCTGCCCGAGGCGGAGCGCCGTGCCAAGGCTGCAGCCCTGGCACCGGTGATCCGTGGCCTGGCCTCCACGGATAAGCCGCAGCTGGGGCACTTCAGCGATGACGCCGTCGTCCTCGACTTCCTCGAAGCAGCCGAGCACCCGCGGCTGGGCGCCCTGGGCACCTCCTGCCCGGACCACTTCCTGCGCACCAAGGTCAAGCCGCTGATCCTGGACCTGCCCGCCGGCGCCTCGATCGAGGACTCGATTGCCCGGCTGCACGAGTTGCACGCGGACTACCGTGAGGACTACCAGGCCTACTACGACCGCCACGCGGACGCCGATTCCCCCGCCCTGCGCGGTGCGGACCCGGCCATCGTGCTGGTTCCAGGTGTGGGTATGTTCTCCTTCGGTGCCAACAAGCAGACCGCCCGCGTTGCCGGTGAGTTCTACATCAACGCCATCAACGTGATGCGCGGTGCAGAGGCAATCTCCACGTATGCCCCGATCGAGGAATCCGAAAAGTTCCAAATCGAGTACTGGGCGCTGGAGGAAGCCAAGCTGGCCCGGATGCCCAAGCCCAAGTCCCACGCCACCCGGATTGCGCTGGTGACCGGCGCGGCTTCCGGCATCGGCAAGGCCATCGCCACCCGCCTCGCCGCGGAAGGCGCCTGCGTTGTCATCGCTGACCTGAACCTCGAAAACGCGCAGAAGGTGGCCGAGGAACTCGGCGGGCCCGATGTCGCCGTCGGCGTGCAGGCCGACGTGACCGACGAAGCCCAGGTCGCCGCCGCCATCGACGCTGCTGTCCTTGCGTTCGGCGGTGTGGACCTGGTGGTCAACAACGCCGGCCTGTCCATCTCCAAGCCGCTGCTGGAAACCACCGAAAAGGACTGGGACCTGCAGCACAACGTCATGGCCAAGGGCTCGTTCCTGGTGGCCAAGGCCGCCGCGAAGGTCATGATCGCGCAGGGCCTAGGCGGGGACATTATCTACATCTCCTCCAAGAACTCCGTGTTCGCCGGCCCCAACAACATCGCCTACTCCGCCACCAAGGCAGACCAGGCCCACCAGGTGCGCCTGCTCGCCGCCGAACTCGGTGAGCACGGCATCCGCGTCAACGGCATCAACCCCGACGGCGTGGTCCGCGGCTCCGGCATCTTCGCGGGCGGCTGGGGCGCCAAGCGCGCCGCCGTGTACGGCGTGGACGAAGAAAAACTGGGCGAGTACTACGCCCAGCGCACCCTGCTCAAGCGCGAAGTCCTGCCCGAGCATGTGGCCAACGCCGCCGCGGTACTCACCAGCAACGAACTGTCCCACACCACCGGCCTGCACATCCCCGTGGACGCCGGAGTGGCCGCAGCCTTCCTGCGGTGACAGCGCATGTTTCAGATGTCGACGGCGGCGTGTTCGCCGCCGTCGACATCGGCGCCTCCTCCGGCCGCGTCATCCTCGGCCGCGTTTCCGGTGACGGTGTGCATCTTGAGGTGGTCCACCGCTTCCCCAACGGCGTGGTGGAGATCGACGGCGGCCTCCGCTGGGACTTCGACGCCCTCTTCGCGGAGGTGCTTGAAGGGCTCCGGGCGGCGGCTACCGTCGCCGCCGTGCAGGGCGAGGAGATTACCAGCATCGGCATCGACACCTGGGCCGTGGACTACGGCCTGGTCAACAGGGCCGGTGAGCTCACCGCCCAGCCTTTCAGCTACCGCGACGACCGCAGCCGCACCGCCGTCGAACCGGTCCACCGCAAGCTGGACCCGGCCCGCCTCTACGGGACCACCGGGCTGCAGTTCCTGCAGTTCAACACCATCTACCAGCTCGCCACCGAGAAGAACCTGGACGGCCTGCAGGCGCTCCTGATCCCGGACCTGATCGCATTCCTCCTCACCGGCGTCCGGCGGACCGAGGCGACGAACGCCTCCACCACCGGCCTGTTTGACGCTGTTGCGGGGGAATGGGCCACGGAGTTCCTGACCGCCCTGGGCCTGCGGAAAGACCTGTTCCCGCCGCTGGTCCAGCCCGGTGAAACGGTTGGGACCCTCCTGCCGGAGATCGCCGCGCAGGTAGGCCTGCCGCAGGACACCATGGTGGTGGCGGTGGGCTCGCACGACACCGCGTCCGCTGTCGCCGCCGTCCCCGCCCAGGAAGAGGACTTCGCCTACATCTCCTCCGGCACCTGGTCCCTGGTGGGGCTCGAACTGAAGCACCCGATCCTCACGGAAGCCAGCCGGGAGGCGAACTTCACCAACGAGCGCGGGGTGGACGGCACCATCCGATACCTGCGCAACATGGGCGGGCTTTGGCTGTTGAGCGAATGCCAGCGGACGTGGGCGGCGGAAGGGTTCCGGCCCGAGCTTCCGGCACTGCTTCAGGCTGCCGGCGCGCTGCCGCCGGGCGGGCCTCAGATCAACCCTGACGATCCGTACTTCATCGCCCCGGACAGCATGCCGGAGCGGATCAGGGCCGCTGTCTGCCGCACCGGCGATGTACTGCCCGACAATCCGGCGGCCATCACCCGCTGCATCATGGACAGCCTCGCCACCGGTTACGCTCGCACAATCCGCGATGCAGAGCGTCTTGCAGGCCGGTCAGTGGATGTGGTGCAAATAGTGGGCGGCGGTTCCCAGAACCAGCTGCTCTGCCAGCTCACGGCAGATAAGACGGGAAGACAAGTGGTTGCCGGGCCGGTGGAAGCCACCGCGTTGGGTAATGTCCTGGTACAGGCGCGCGCTGCCGGGGCTGTCTCCGGCGGGCTGGCCGAGCTCCGCGCACTGGTTGCGGCCAGCAGCCCACTGCAGGTCTTCGTGCCGGAGCTGTCGCGCCTGTAGGTCCTGCACCCCCCGTTTTCTTTGAAAGCCAGATCTGGAATAGCTGATGCCCCTCTTCGACCTTCCCCTTGAACAGCTCCGCGGCTACACCTCGGACGTGACGCCGCCGGAGGACTTCACCGCATTCTGGGATGCCACCATCGCGGAAGCCCGGTCATATCCACTGGGCGTGGCCTTCGAACCCGTGGAGAACTATCTTTCGGTCATCGACACGTACGACGTGACCTTCGCCGGCTACGGCGGCGCGCCCGTCAAGGGGTGGTTGCACCTGCCGGCAAACCGCGCCGCCGGTGCCCGGCTCCCGGTGGTGGTCCAGTATGTCGGGTACTCGGGCGGCCGTGGCCTGGTCAACCAGGACACACGGTGGGCGCAGGCGGGGTACGCCCACTTCATTACGGACACGCGCGGCCAGGGCTACGGCGGCACCGTGGGCGAGACGCCCGACCGGCACCCGTCCGCCGGGGACGTGGCGCACGCAGGCCTCATGACCCGGGGCATCGCAAGCCGGGAGGATTACTACTACCGCCGGGTCTATGTGGACGCTTTCCGCGCGGTGGAGGCCGCCCAGGCACACCCCGACGTCGACGCCGCCAAAGTTGTGCTGGCGGGCGTCAGCCAGGGCGGTGGGATCGTCGTGGCCACGGCAGGCCTGGCTGCAGGACGGCTCGACGGCGTCATCGCCGCGCTGCCCGACGTCCCCTTCCTCCAGGACTTTCCCCGGGCCATCGACATCACCCCTCGGGGCCCGTACCCGGAGATCGCCCAGTTCCTGGCGCGCCACCGCGACCGCTACGAGCACGTGCTGGACGTCCTCCGGTACTTCGACGGCGTCAACCTGGCCCGCCTGGCCACCGTCCCCGCCCTGTACTCCGCAGCCCAGATGGACGACATCTGCCCGCCGTCCACCGTGTTCGCAAGTTTCAACGCCTACGGCTCGGGGACGGCGGATTCTTCCGGTACCGGTGCCGCCAAGGAAATCGAGGTCTACAGGTTCAACAACCACGAGGGCGGCCAGGAACACCACTGGATCCGGCAGCTCCTGTTTCTCCGCAAGTTTTTGGGGTAAGTTCCTACCTGCGGCCCCGAGAAAACGGTTTCTGGCCGCAGGAGCAGGGACAAATAAAGCAAGTGAGCAGGCTCAGCATTGTGGGCTACGGCGCCGGCGACGCGGCCAACAGCATGATCATCAGCACGGCGAACATGTTCCTGCTGGTCTACTACACGGACGTTGCGGGAATCGGGGCGGCCGCGGCCGGCACGCTGCTGGTGGTGGCGCGCGTCTTCAACGCCTTCACGGATATTGCGGCCGGACGCATCGTGGACCGCGTGCAAAGCAGGCGGTGGGGCAAGTTCCGGCCCTTCCTGATGTTCGGCTTCATTCCGCTCCTGCTTGGAGCTGCCGTGTTCCATGTGCCCGACGCCGAACCCTCCACGAAACTGCTCTACGCCTACTGCACGTACGGCCTGGTGTGCCTGGCCTACAGCCTGGTGAACGTACCGTACGGGTGCCTGGTGGGGGCGATGACCCAGGACCCGCGGGAACGGGCCCGGCTGGCCGGGGCGCGGACCATCGGCGGGTTGTCGGTAGGGGCAACCCTGGGCTTCTTCATCGCTCCGCTGCTGGGCGCCGGGGGCAACATGCAGCAGATCTTCACGGTCATGACACTGATCTTCGCAGTTATCGGGTCCGGGCTGTACCTGTTTACGGGGATTGTCTGCCGGGAACAGATCGTCAGCAGCGTCCCCACCATCACCATGCGGCAAAGTGTCGACGCGCTGAAAGCCAACTCCCCGCTGGTGGTCCTCTGCGTCAGTTCCGTCCTGTTCGTCACCGGAGCCAGTGCCACCGGTGCCGCCCAGTTCTTCTACCTGCGCGACGTCCTGTCCCGGGTGGACCTGTTTTCGGTGATGGCAGCGGCGCAGGTGGCAATTACCCTGGTGCTCGCCGTCGTGATGCCCCGCATCGTGGCAAGGTGGGGCAAGAGAGCCGTCTACGTTGCCGGCGGCTGCACGGGGGGGCTGGGCGGGCTGGTGGTCTTCATGGTTCCGGCAAACCTGCCGTGGCTTGCCGTCGCGGGCATCGTGCTGGCCATGCTTTCGTCCGCCTCGGTGGGAATTGTGACCTGGGCGCTGATCGCGGACACCGTGGAGTACGGCGAATGGAAGACCGGCGTGCGGGTGCAGGGCATCAACTATGCGCTCCTGGCAGCCACCCGGAAGCTGGGAATGGGATTCGGCGGGGGAGTGGTGGCCTTTTCGCTGGCGTGGGGCGGTTACGCGTCGGCGGCTGCGGCCCAGGCGGATACCGCCCTCGTGGCCATCAGGGCCGCCGCGGGCCTGCTTCCCGGTGCCCTGGTGCTGGCAGCAGCCGCAACCATGTACTGGTACCGCCTCACGGACGAAAAGCACGCCGAACTGGTGGCAGGCCTGCAGGAGTCCAAGTAGCCGCCGCGCCACTGTTCCTAGCGGTGCCCGGGAAACCGCCGAACCTTGGCGGTTCGGAGCCGCGGACAAGGGCCTGTCCCGGGAATGTGACGCAACCGATTTTGCAGGTCCGCTGCACGGGGTTATGGTCTTTCCCATGACTAACCGTTGGTATGCGTATTTTTCGTTGGCTCTGGAGGGGCCCGCGTCTAACTGACACGCATCCAACATTCCTTCAGAGCCAACAGGGCAGAGATCATTCTCTGCCCTTCGCCGTTTCTCCGGCGGGTTCTGAACCGGGCCCGCTTCCCATCTGGAACAGGACCCGAACATGAGCACCGCAACAGCCTCAGCAGCAAAATCCACTTCGAACCTTCGGGTCAGCGAATTCACCCCGCTGCCCACTCCTTCAGAACTCCTTGCCGAACTGCCCCTGGACGCCCGGGCCGCAGACGTCGTCGAACGCGGACGCGATGAAGTCCGCGCCATCATGGACGGCGTGGACGACCGCCTGCTGGTCATTGTCGGCCCCTGCTCCATCCACGATCCCAAGGCCGGGCTGGAGTACGCCCGCCGGCTGGTCAGCCAGGCTGAGAAGCACAAGGAAGACCTGCTCATCGTCATGCGGACCTACTTCGAAAAGCCCCGCACCACCGTGGGCTGGAAGGGCCTGATCAACGATCCCCGCCTGGACGGCAGCCACGACATGGTCACCGGCCTGCGGACGGCCCGGCATTTCCTGCAGCAGGTCACTGCCCTGGGACTGCCCACCGCCACCGAATTCCTGGAGCCCATCAGCCCCCAGTACATGGCGGACCTGATCTCCTGGGGCGCCATCGGAGCGCGCACCACGGAAAGCCAGATCCACCGGCAGCTCGCTTCGGGACTCTCCATGCCCATCGGCTTCAAGAACGGGACCGACGGCGACCTGCAGGTGGCCATCGATGCGTGCGGCGCTTCCGCGGCGGCGCAGGCGTTCCTGGGCATCGACGGCGACGGCCGCGCCGCACTGGTGGCCACTGCCGGCAACCCGGACACCCACCTCATCCTCCGTGGCGGGCGGAAGGGGCCCAACTACTCTGCGGCGGACGTTGAGGCTGCGTCGGGCAAGCTGGCCGGCAAGCAGCTGAATCCCCGGCTGATCGTGGACGCAAGCCACGCCAACAGCGGCAAGAGCCACCACCGGCAGGCCGAGGTGGCCCTGGAGATCGGGGCGCAGCTTGAGGACGGTGGCGCCTCGGCGAAGGCGATCGCCGGCGTCATGCTGGAAAGCTTCCTGGTGGGCGGTGCCCAGAACCTGGATGTTGCCCAGCATGCAGCCGGCCGGTCGGAGCTGGTTTACGGCCAGAGTGTGACGGATGCCTGCATGGACTGGGACGTTTCCGTGTCCGTGCTGGACCAGCTGGCCGCGTCTGCGCGTAAACGCCGGACTGCTGGGTAGGGAGCGAAATAGGGGAGCACACTACTTTCACATCTGCCACAGGAACATCTAGAGTATCCAGATAGGTGGTTGGTGGATGGCTCAGCATCGGAACACCGCATTGGCATGTACCTGGGGTCACTGTTGTCCATCCGTCAGCAAAGGAATAGGGAAATGTCGGAACAGAACTTCTCCAACGCGAAGTTCCTCACCGTGGCTGAGGTAGCCCAGGTCATGCGGGTCTCCAAGATGACCGTGTACCGTCTGGTGCACTCGGGTGAAATGCCCGCAGTCCGCTTTGGCCGCTCCTACCGGGTTCCGGAAAACGCGGTGGAGCAGTACCTCAAGGGTGCTGTGGTGGAGGGCAACACCGAGACCGCCTGAGGAGGCCTGTCAAAGGCCGCTCCGGATAGGCGGTACCCTGTTAAGGAACGATTTACGTCATTGTAAGAATCTGTCAGTTGTTCAGTTCGTAGCTTCGTCCACGGACCCGTTCCAGCAGGCAGGTACTGCATCTAGTTTGTAAGGAACTTTCGTGGGTTCAGTAATTAAGAAGCGTCGCAAGCGTATGGCCAAGAAGAAGCACCGCAAGCTGCTTCGCAAGACCCGTCACCAGCGCCGCAACAAGAAGTAGTAATACTTCGAACAGCGTTTAATGCCCGTCGCCTTTCGAGGTGGCGGGCATTGCTGTTTCCGGAACCAACCAGTGTCCGGACCCAACTAGGTAGCAGCAGATGTCGTTATGACCGCTCATAACGACATCTGCTGCTACCTAGACGCGGGGGCCGCGGATGCGGGCGAAGCCCTTCCAGAGCCCGTAGACCGCGCCGCCGGCGGTGGCTGCCTTGAGGCCGAAGGTTGCGGCGCGCCGTCCCGCCCGGAAGTCGTAGACCGGCCAGTTGTGGTCGCGGGCATGTCGGCGAAGCCGGGAATCCGGATTGATTGCCACGGGGTGGCCCACCAGCGTGAGCAGCGGGATGTCGTTGTAGGAATCGCTGTAGGCCCAGCAGCGCTTCAGGTCAAGGTCCTCGGCGTCGGCAACGGCCCTGACCGCTACGGCCTTGGCGGAGCCGTGCAGGATGTCGCCCACAAGGCGGCCCGTGTACATGCCTTCCGAAATTTCCCCCACGGTACCCAGGGCGCCCGTCAGCCCCAGCCGGGTGGAGATCACCTTGGCCACTTCGATGGGGGTGGCCGTTACCAGCCAGACGCGGCGGCCCACCCGGAGATGCTGCTCGGCCAGCGCCTTCGCGCCGGGCCAGATCCGTGAAGCGATCATCTCGTCATAGACTTCTTCGCCCAGTGCCTTGATGTCGTCAACGGTAATGCCGGCGGCCAGGGTCAGGGCAGAATCGCGGACCGCATGGACGTCGTCGATGTTTTCGCCCCGTGCCATGAACTTGAACTGCTTCCAGGCGAAGCCGGCCGCCTGGGCCATGGTGAATGCGCCGCGCTGGTGCATCTTGCGCGCCACGTGGAAGAGGCTGGCGCCACGCATCAGCGTATTGTCCACATCGAAGAACGCCGCCTCGCCGGGCTGCGGCGCAGCAACCGGCTTGGTGACTACGGCGACGTACTTCTCCTCGGGCATGGACTCGAGTCTAGTCAATCCACCCGGTCGAAGCCGTCAGCGTGCCGGGCACCGCGAACGGGGCTACGGTTAAGTCATGGCCACACCCAGCGTCGTCCTCCTCACCAAGGCGAACTGTCACCTCTGCGAGGAAGCGCGCGACGCCGTTGGGCGGGTGACCGCCGCATTGGGCCTTGGGTGGACGGAAGAGTTGGTTGACCACCAGCCGGAACTCCGGGAACGCTACGCAGAGGAAATTCCGGTGGTGCTGGTGGACGGGGTGCAGCGCGATTTTTGGAAGATTGACGAGATCCGGCTGGCACGTGTCCTTCAGCGCGCGATGGCGCAATGACAGGGAAGCATTTCCGTTGATGGCAACTGCTTTGTTGCCACTGGCGGGAGGGCTCTAGAGTGGAGTCACAACGCGACTCAAGGGAGGGGCTGGTGACTTCGCTGGACTCAACTCCCCGGGCTGTCCCGGATCTTCCGGGCACCACGGGCACGCCGGCCAAACAGATTCCACCCGCAGCGGTGGCCCGGCTGACGCTCTACCTGCGCGCTCTCAACACTTTGCTTGCCGACGGAGTGGAGCGGGTCTCCTCCGAGTCCCTTGCCGAAGCGTCAGGTGTCAGCTCATCCACGCTGCGCAAGGACCTGTCGCACGTGGGCTCCTACGGCACCCGCGGTGTGGGGTACGAGGTGCAGTACCTCAGCCGCCACATTGCCGCCGCACTGGGACTGACCCACGACTGGAAAGTGGCGATCGTTGGTGCCGGCAACCTGGGCAAGGCCCTGGCCCGGTACGGCGGATTCGAGTCCCGCGGGTTCGACGTCGTGGCCATTTTTGACGCCGACCAGATGGTAGTGGGCAACGAAGTGGGGTGGCTGCGGGTCAGCGATGTCGCGGACCTGGAAACGGTCCTGCATCGCACCGGAGCCAACATGGTGGTGCTGGCGCTGCCGGCAGCCGTGGCCCAGGGCGTCTGCGACAGGGTGGTGGCTGCCGGCGTGCGCAGCGTGCTCAGCTTCGCCCCCGTCATGCTCCAGGTTCCGGAAGGGGTCAACCTGCGCAAGGTGGACATGGCCACAGAGCTGCAGATCCTGGCCTACCACGCACAGCGGGCGCAGGCCCCGGGGCAGACTGCCTAGATTCCTTCGCAGTTCCGGGGCCCACGCCCGCAAGAGTGGGGTTTTTCGCTTAGCGGCCGTAGGGGCTGCCGAACCCGCCGCCGTACGGGTTGGCGAACGGCTGCTGCTTCCGGAAGTAGGGAGCGGCGGCCGGCAGGTACAGCAGCACGATGGCGGCGATCCCCAGCAGGGTGCCCAGGGTTCCGATGGTGGGGATGCCGAACAGTCCGAAGATGGACAGGGCCGCAAAGACCGTGCCCAGGATGCGCGCCCAGTTCTTGCCCTTACGGATGAAGAAGGCCACCAGCAGGTACAGCCCGGCCCCAAGGATGGCGAAGACCACCAGCGTGCCGGCAATGACGCCCTTGATGTCCTCGTAGGTGACGCCGGTGGCGCCGCCCGCTTCCATCTGGTCCTCAAACGTCCGGCGGAACATCGGGTCATCCAGCTGGCCGAGGCCTGTCAGCAGTGAGACCACGAAAATCACCGCGGACGCAATCAGCAGCCAGAAGGAAATGTTGACGAGCTGCGGGACACCGTTGGCCCCTGTCGCCTGCGGCTGTTCAGACGGGTACTGGGCATAAGGCGACTGGCCGTATGAGGACTGGCCGAACGGCTGCTGGCCGTAGCCGGGGGCCTGCGGCGGGTTCTGCCCGTACTGCGGGGCGTTCTGCCCGTACTGCGGGGCCGACGGCGGCTGGGAACCGTACTCGGGCGGATTCTGCCCGTACTGCGGAGGGTTTTGTCCGTACGGCTGGCCGTACTGCGGAGCGTTTTCGCCGTAGCGGGGCTGGCCGCCGGGCTGGTTACCGGACTGGTCGTCATTGGGTACGGGAGGCGGGACTGGAGGAGTGCTCATGAGCGGTCCTTCTGCAGGTCGAATTCCAGGGAGGCTTCCGGGAGCGGTCCTGTGCCGACCCCCAGCATGGCTTAAGTCCACCGTACCCCCGGGCTGCCGCCTTGTGGGTCATTCTGGGGAGGTATTCCGCGCCGGGGCGGCGGCGAACCACGCCTGTGCCTTCGGCACCCACATCAACACCGTTGCGCCCAGGCTGATAAGGAAAGCGGTCCAGTTACCTGCGCCCTGCCCAAGGCCCGACGCCGTGTTAATCCCGGCAAGGACCAAGGTGATGCCGGCCAGCACTGTCAGGGCCAGCCGCGCCCACTTCCTGCCGGCCTTCATCTTGACGGCGAAAACCATTTGCGCCGCCCCCACGGCAGCGGCCAGCAACATCAGTGCGAGGACGGCTGCAGCGGTGCCAGGCGCGGCGGCAAAGAGCACCAGGGACGCCAGCATCGCCAGCAGTCCGCCCATCAGGCCGAGGAGGCCCCCGACGAACCAGATCCAGAACGAAACCTTGAGTTCGGTCGGCCGGCCCGCCACCGAAAACAGCGCGCCCAGGCCGCCCTGCGGCTGCGGGGAAGGGTTGCTCATGCCGTTCACTGTAGTCCCGGACTGCAGGGGCAGGGGCAGGGGCAGGCTTGCGGGTACAGGAAAGTCTGTGCGCTTTAAAGGAAAACCTCCGGCGCCGGCCTGAGCCGATGCAGGAGGTTTTCCCGGGAAACTGGTTACGCTGCCGGGGCGATGAAGGCCAGTTCAAGGTTGATGGCAACCTTGTCGCTGACCAGGACACCGCCGGTCTCGAGGACCGCGTTCCAGGTGAGGCCGAAGTCCTTGCGGCTGATGGTGGTCTCGGCGGAGACGCCGGCGCGGGTGTTGCCGAACGGGTCAACGGCCACGCCATTGAACTCGGTCTCCAGGGTTACCGGGCGGGTGACGCCCTTGATGGTGAGGTCGCCGTTCAGCTCGTAGCTGTTGCCTTTGGCCACCAGCCCGTTGGAGACGAAGGAGATCTCGGGGAACTTCTCAACGTCGAAGAAGTCCTCGCCCTTTACGTGGCCGTCGCGGTTGGCGTCGCCGGAATCGAAGCTGGCCGTGTTGATGGTGGCGGCGATCTTCGAATCAGCCACGTCCTCCCCGAGTTCCAGGGTGGCGGCTGCTTCGGTGAACTGGCCGCGGACCTTGCTGATGCCTGCGTGCCGGACAGTGAAGCCGATCTCGCTGTGGGAGTTGTCGAGGGTCCAGGTGCCGGTGGTGATGTCTGTGGGAAGTGCCATGGTGTGCTCCTTGATTCTGCGTGCCGGTTGACGATGTCCGTTGAACCTTCATCTGTTGAAGTCTCAACTATCTTGCTGCATCCAGTATAAACATGCATTTGCATCTTTTGTTCCCGCCTTCGGAACATTTCTTCAAAAACTTCAGTTCTACTGGATGTAGAAAATTTCGGATCGCAGGCCATCTTTGAGAAACTGGTAAACATGCCCCAAGCCACTGTCCATCTGCTCCGCCATGGCGAAGTCCATAATCCGGACGGCGTCCTGTATGGAAGGCTGCCCGAATTCCACCTCTCCGAGCTGGGGCGGGAGATGGCCCGCATGCTCGCCGAGCACTTCCGCCAGTGCGCCGCCAATGGCGCCCGGATTACCTACCTGGCAGCTTCGCCCCTGGACCGGGCGCAGGAAACGGCGGCCCCCACGGCTGAGGCGCTTCACCTGGAGATCCACACTGACGAGCGGATCATCGAAGCTGAGAACTATTTCGAAGGCATGAAGGTCACCAAGGCCGAATTGCGCCGGCCAAAGCACTGGCCGCGGCTGGTCAACCCCCTGCGCCCGTCCTGGGGCGAGCCGTACAAGCAGCAGGCCTCGCGGGTGATGGAAGCGGTCCAGGAAGCGCGCCTCCGGGCCATCGAACTGGCGGACGGGGACTTCGGCGCCGCCGGACCCGAGGCAATCATGGTCAGCCACCAGCTTCCCATCTGGGCAACCCGCCTCAACGCTGAGGGCAAGCCGCTGTGGCATGACCCGCGGAAACGCGAATGCACCCTGACATCCATCACGTCGCTGGTATTCGACGACGCCGGCACGCTCGTGCGCGTCCAGTACAGCGAGCCTGCGGCGTCCCTTCTTCCCGGTGCGGCAAGCACCCCTGGAGCCTAGTAGTGACCGACAGCAATTTCAGGAATACCGCGGCAGGCAAAGGGCCCGTCAGTTCCCGGCGCAGCCTCCTCGCTGCCGGCGGCCTGGCCCTCACCGCGCTGACCATGGGACTTTCCGGCTGTGCCCAAGAAGACGCGCTGGCGCAGCAGGCCAAGGCCGGGGACAACAAGAACTACGTGGCCGGGGACGGCTCCGTCACGGAGTTCGCCGCTGCTGACCGCAAGTCCCCCGTCCAGATCAACGGCACGCTTTTCAACGGGACCGCGGTGGCCCCGGCTGCCTTCCAGGGCAAGGTGACAGTGCTGAACTTCTGGTTCGCGGCCTGCGCGCCGTGCCGGGTGGAGGCGCCCATCCTGGAGGAGCTTCACCAGGAGTTCAAGGACCAGGGCGTCCAGTTCTTCGGCGTCAACCTCCGCGACGAGAAGGCAACCGCCGAGGCCTTCGACAAGACATTCAACCTGACCTACCCCAGCTTCGACGACAAGGACGGCGGCGTCCTGCTGTCCGTGTCCGGACTGGTCCCGCCCGGCGCCGTGCCTACCACTCTGGTGCTGGACAAGCAGGGACGTGTGGCGTCCCGCGTCCTGGGGGAAATCCAGAAGGGCACCCTGAAGGCCCTCATTACCGCTGCCGTGGCAGAGTAGCGCGCCGTGAACAGTCCCTTCGCCGAAGCCATCCTGAACGGTTCGCTGCTGCTGGCCATTCCCGTGGCCCTGCTGGCCGGGCTGGTTTCCTTCCTGTCGCCCTGCGTCCTGCCCCTGGTTCCCGGTTACCTGGGCTACGTCACGGGTCTCAGCGGAGTGGACCTGCAGAAGCAGAAGCGCGGCCGCATGCTGGTGGGGATCGGGCTGTTCGTCCTGGGCTTCTCCGTGATCTTCGTGCTCCTGGGCGGCGCATTCGGACAGCTCGGCACCCTGATCACGGGCTCGCAGAACGCCTGGATCACCCAGCTCCTTGGGGTGCTGGTGATCGTCATGGGCGTGGTGTTCATGGGCGGCTTCAGCTGGCTCCAGCGCGACGCCAAAATCCACGCCAAACCCCCGGCCGGCCTCTGGGGCGCCCCCTTGCTGGGCCTGACCTTCGGGCTGGGCTGGGCGCCGTGCATCGGGCCCACCTACTCCGCTGTCCAGTTGCTGAGCCTCTCCGGGGGCTCCTCCGCCGCCAAGGGAGCGTTCCTGGCCTTCGTCTACAGCCTGGGGCTGGGCATCCCGTTCCTGTTGATCGCCCTGGCGCTGCGCCGCGGCATGGGCGTGATGGCGTTCTTCCGCAAGCACCGCCTGGCCATCCAGCGCATCGGCGGCGGCATCCTGGTGGTGCTGGGCCTGCTGATGGCCAGCGGCGTGTGGGGGACCTGGGTGACGGAGCTGCAGTACTGGTTCCAGACCGACGTGAAGTTGCCTATCTGATGAGCGAGCGTGTGAACGTAGAGAAGAAGTCCCCGGCCGGCACCACAGTGTCAGAGGCCAAGGCTGACGCGGCGCTGCCGGCCCTTGGCCCCAAGGAAATGCTGCGCTGGGCGTGGACCCAGCTGACCAGCATGCGGACGGCCCTGTTCCTGCTGCTGCTCCTTGCTGTGGCTGCGGTCCCGGGCTCACTCTTCCCGCAGCGCCCGGCCAACCCCGCCGTGGTGACCCAGTACATCAAGGACAACCCCGACTACGGCAAGCTGCTGGACTCGCTGCAGCTGTACGACGTGTACTCCTCGGCCTGGTTCTCGGCCATTTACCTCCTGCTGTTCATCTCCCTGATCGGCTGCGTCGTGCCCCGCGCCATCGCCCACTACAAAGCGATGCGTTCCCACCCGCCGCGTACCCCCAAGCGTCTCTCCCGCCTCCCCGAGTACGGCACACTGGTGATTCCCGCCTCGGCCGGCATCCCGGCGCCGGACGCCATCCACAGCGCCGCCGGGTTGCTGCGGAAGCGCGGCTACCGGGTTGAGGTGAGGGACGACGACGGCGCGCGGCCGTCCCTGGGTGCCGAGCGGGGCTTCCTGAAGGAAGTGGGCAACCTTGTCTTCCACACGTCGCTGATCGGCGTGCTGGTCTCCGTAGCCGCCGGCGGACTGTTCGGCTACAGCGGCCAGCGCATCCTCGTCGAGGGTGACACCTTCGTCAACACCCTGGTGGGCTACGACCAGTTCAATCCGGGCACCAACTTCCAGCCCAGCCAGCTGCAGCCATACTCCATCCAGCTGGATAAGTTCGACATCACCTTTGACCGGGAGTCCCAAGGGAAGTTCGGCCAGCCCATCGACTTCGCTGCCGCGGTGACCACCAAGGAAAACCCGGACGCGCCAGCGAAAAAGGAAACCCTGAAGGTCAACGAACCCGTCAGCCTGGGCGGCACCAGCATCTACCTCACGGGCAACGGCTACGCGCCGGTGGTGACCATCCGGGACGGCGACGGCAACATCGCCATGCAGGGGCCGGTGGTGGCCAAGCTGCAGGGGGACAACTACTACTCGTCCGTGGTCATCAAGGTTCCCGATGCCAGGCCGGACCAGCTGGGCTTCGCCGGCTTCTTCCTCCCCACGGCCTTCGTCAGCAACGAGGGTGTGTCCTTCAGCGGCGACCCCGAGCTCTTCAACCCGCAGCTGACCCTGAACTCCTACTACGGAAACCTTGGCTTGGACGACGGCGCCCCGCAGAACGTCTTCGAACTCGATGTAGAGGACCTCACGCCGCTTAACGCCCGGAACCTTGACGCCGGGGGCATCACCCTGGCGCCCGGCACGTCGTACACCCTGCCGGACGGCAAGGGCTCAATCAGCTTCGACGGCGTGAAGCGGTACATCGGCGTGGACATCCACCACAACCCCGGCCAGCTCTATGCCCTGATCTTTGCGCTGCTCGCCGTCGCCGGCCTCATCCTCTCCCTCTACGTCAACCGCCGCCGCGCGTGGGTGCGCACCGGAACCCACGAAGACGGCAGGACCATGGTCGAGTATGGGCTCCTGGCCCGCGGGGAGGACCACCGGCTGGCTGCGGAAGCAGCCGCACTGCGGAAGCTGCTGTCCGAGCAGTGGCAGCTCACCCCGGATCCGCCCGCAGAAACTACTTCCCCCACCACCCCAGCAGGCCCCTTCGGGCCCGAAAAGGACCAGTAATGCCGTTTGGAATCAACGAGACCATGGGCCAGTTCAGCGAGCTCTTCATGCTGCTCGCGGCGGGCACCTACACGGTCGCCTTCATCGCCTTCGCCTGGGACCTTGCAAAGAGCAGCAAGGCGCTGCGGGCCATCGACCTCAAGGCCGCGCAGGCCGAACAGGCCGTCAAGGTTCCGGTAGCAGCCGGGGCAGGGGCAGAGTCCGCGACCGCCGGATCCCGCCCGGCCGAGTCCCGCCTTGGCGGGCCGGCCGGGCGGGCCGAGCGGCCGTCGTCGTCCACGGTCAAGGCGGCCGGGGGCGTGATTACCGCCGACGCCGACATGAAGTACGCGGCGGAACGCCGGGCGCCGGCGCGGGTGGCGGTAGCCTTGACGGTCCTGGGTGCGCTGATCCACGGCGCAGGCGTGGTGACCCGCGCCCTGGGCGCCGGACGCGTTCCGTGGGGCAACATGTACGAGTTCCTCACCACCGGCGCGTTCGTGGCGGTTGCCGTGTTCCTCCTGGTGCTGATCCGGCGTGACCTCCGGTTCCTGGGAACCTTCGTGGTGGGCCTGGCCATCATCATGCTGGTGGCCGCCTCCGTGGCCTACTGGACGCCGGTTGGGCACCTGGTTCCCGCCCTGCAGAGCTACTGGCTGATCATCCACGTCTCCATCGCCGTGCTCTCCTCCGCGCTGTTCACGCTGACCTTCGCCATGTCCGCCCTGCAGCTGGTCCAGTCCCACCGACAGAAGACCGTTGCAGCAGGCGGCGCGGACAAGCTCGGCTTCATGCGCCTGGTGCCGTCCGCGCTCAGCCTGGAGAACCTCTCCTACCGCATCAACGCGATCGCCTTCATTGGCTGGACCTTCACGCTGATGTTCGGCGCCATCTGGGCGGAGAAGGCCTGGGGCCGGTTCTGGGGCTGGGACACCAAGGAAGTCTGGACCTTCGTCATTTGGGTGGTTTACGCCGGCTACCTGCATGCCCGGGCAACCCGTGGCTGGACCGGCAACCGGGCCGCCTGGCTTTCGATCGTCGGATACCTGTGCGTCATCTTCAACTTCACCATCGTGAACCAGTTCTTCAACGGTCTCCACTCGTACTCGGGCCTCTGAGCAGGGGATTCTCTTGAACACCCGGGGTGCCTTGGGTAAATAACAAATCGGTGTAGCAATGGGGGTGTTCCCGGTCCGCCGGTGATGCTACGTTGGTGACGTTCGCCCGTGATGAAGCTTGCAGGCGAAACGCAAGTTTTCCTGAGGTACCCCATGAACTACGTGCTCGCCGTTGACGTCGGGACCAGTTTCACGGCAGCCGCCGTTGTCCGTTTTCACCAAGGAGTCAAGCCAGTCCCGGAGTGCCTGCCACTGGGTCTTCGCGGATCAGCCGTGCCCTCCGTGGTGTATTACCCCGAGGAAGGACCCATCCTGGTGGGGGAGGCTGCGGAACGCCGCGGTCTCGATTTCCCCGGGCGCGTTGTGCGTGAGTTCAAGCGCCGCGTCGGCGACTCCGTGCCCATCTCGGTAGGCACGCTCTCCCTTCCGCCCGAGGACGTCTTCGCCACCATGGCCCGCTGGGTGGTGGACCGCGCGGCAGAGCGCGAGGGGGCGCCGCCGTCGGAAATCATCTTGACGCACCCCGCCGCCTGGGGCAGCCACCGGACGTCCGTCATCCGGGACGCCCTCGCCGCCAAAGGGCTGGAGAACGTCACGCTGCTGACCGAACCGGAAGCGGCAGCGCTGCATTACGCCTCGCAGGTCCGTGTGGAGGATGGCAGCACGGTAGCCGTATACGACCTCGGAGGCGGAACGTTCGACACCGCTGTCCTCCGCAAATCAGGCAGCAACCGGTTTGAGGCGCTGGGACGGCCGGAAGGCATTGAGGACCTGGGCGGCGCCGACTTCGACGCCGCCGTGTTCCGCTACGTGGTCGGGAACACCGGCGGAGCACTGGCAGGCCTTGATGCCGAAGACCCGGGTGTCCTTGCGGCGCTGGCCCGGCTGCGGCGGGAGTGCGTCGAAGCCAAGGAGGCACTCTCCTCTGACAGCGAGGCCAGCATCTCTGTGCTCCTTCCCGGCATCCAGCAGCAGGTCCGCCTGGTGCGCTCCGAGTTCGAGGCGCTGATCGAGGAACCCATCCGCGATACCGTGGACGCCCTGGAACAGTCGCTGGCGCAGCTGGAGCTGGAGCCCGCGGATCTCACCGCCGTCCTGCTCATTGGCGGATCTTCCCGGATCCCCCTGGTAGCGCAGCTGATCTCGGAGCAGCTTGACCGGCCCATCGCCGTCGACGCCGATCCCAAGTCATCCATCTGCCTGGGCGCGGCCGTGTCTGCCGTACTGGCACAGCCCGACGATGCTCCTGCGGAGGCGGACGCCGGCGCCGCGGCGGCTCTTGCCCCAGCCACGGATTCCGTCCCGGATCCTGCCACGGAGGACGGGCATGTCCCGGTCCGGCTGGCCAGCTGGTCCCGCAAGGGCTCGACGGCGGCCGGTGCCGCTGGGGTCCATGGGCCCGGGCACGGACACCACGGCGGGGCGCATGCTCCGAGGCCGACGGTGCGGCTGACTGCCATCGCGGCCGCCGCAGCCATGTTCACCGTGCTGACGGCCACCGCCGCCCAAAGCCCCGATGGTTTCAACAACTTGACGTCCATCTTCGTCCCGGAGGCGGGCGCTGACGACGGCAAAGCTGCGGCCGGCTCGGGCGGGGGCACAGGAAGCGGAGCCGGGGCCGCAGCAGCAGGAACAGCAGGCGATGCCCAGGCGCCGCTGGCGGGCATTGAAGCCGGAGTGAAGAAGCCGGCAGCGTCGCAGAAGGCAGGGCTCGACGTCGAGGCCTCGCCCACCAGCCGGCCGTCGGCCAGTGCAACCGCGGAGAAAAGCGCCGGGGGCGGAACGTCCACGGGCAGCGCCGCTGGTTCTGACACCGGCACGGGTGCTGCGGCTCCGGGCACGGGGACGGGAGGCGCGGCGGCGGGTGGCACCACTGATCCCACCGGAACCCCGACCCTGGGCTCCGGAACCACCGAGCCGACGACGCCGGGCACCACCGACCCGACGACGCCTGTAGTGGAACCGCAGCCGACGGATACGGGGACGCCGCCCCCGGTGGTTGAGCCGCAGCCGACGGACACGGGGACGCCGCCCCCGGTGGTTGAGCCGCAGCCGACGGACACGGGGACCCCGCCCCCGGTGGTTGAGCCGCAGCCGACGGATACCGGGACCCCGCCCCCGGTGGTTGAGCCGGAGCCGACGGCAGTGACGCAAGACCCGCAACCAGCGCCTGCACCGCCAGCTGATCCTGCTCCGTCGGAGACGGCCACGACGACGGGACCGGTGGCCTAGCATGGTGGGCCATCAGACCGGAGACCAGGAGCCTGCCTACCTCCATGGGGAATTGAACCACCAGGGGCAGCTGCCCCACGCCGCAGAGCTCATGGCCAGGCAGCTCAAGGGCGAGAACGCCGCAGTGCGGGAACTGCTGCTGGCGCTGTCGGTGGGTTTTGCCCTGCCGGGACCATTGCCGGCGGACCTGCAGCGCAGGATTGACGGCGGCGAGGTAGACGGCCTGGATGCCTTGGTGCAAAGGGCAGAATCCGCTGGCTTGCTGACCGCTGACGGCACCGTGGTGGGGCCGGCGCAGCATGCGTTGCTCACCGTGACTCCCACCGCCAAGGTGCACGCGCTCCAGCGGGAGCTCGTATCCGTCTATGCCGATGAGGGCCAGCCGTTGGGTGATTTCGCCCGGGAACTGGCCCGGGGCGGCCTGGCCGATCCGCGTGTGGCTGCGGAACTGGAGCATGCGGGCAACAAGGCCCTTGAGCATGATCCGGGGCTGGCGTACCAGCTCTACGACGAGGCCCTGCTGGCCGGCGCCGACGAGATTGCCACCGCCGCGCGGCGCGCCCAGGCCGCCGCTGGTGACGGGGACCTGGACACTGCCACGCGTATTATCGACACCCTCCTGGTCCAGGACGATCCGCCGGATGTCCGCCGAGGTGCAGACGTTTCAGCGGCCGTTTGGGCCCAGCGTGGCATGCTGGCCCGTAGCGCGGACGTCTACAGCTGGCTGGGGCCTTCGCGGATCGGGCAATCGGCACCCCTCGCCGCCGTCGCCCTGGTTGGCTGCGGCAATCGCGCTGGAGCCGAGGCACTGTTCCGCGCCGACGCCCCGCCGGCCTCGCCCACGCTCCTGGCCACCACTCTTGCCCAGACGGGCAAGGGCATTATGGAATCCCTGGCGGCGGATCCGCACCAGGGGCTTCCCATCCTGATCCATGCCTCGGACATGCTCAACGCGGCCGGTGCCGCACGTCCCATGCCGGAGACTCCTGCTGCCCTGGCCGCCCTGATGGCCTTGCACAGCGGGGAGCCACACCTGGCGGAAACCGTCTGCCGGTCCGCGGCTGCGGCGGGCCAGGGCGGCAATGCGTCCAAGCCCCGGCTCTTCCTCCTGCAGGCATGGTCGGCCATGATGCAGGACAAGCTGGAGGATGCCCGGCTGGCCATCAACGAGGCCTCGAAAACGAACCACTGGCCGCTGGTGCCGAGGGATGAGTTCCTGTGCTCGGCGCTGGAAGTGGGCCTCGCCCGCCGCAACGGTGACGTACCCGAGCTCATAAAGGCCTGGGAACGCGCCCGCGAAGCGATGCTCCATGCGACTGTTGACCTCTACAGCCTCCTGCCTTGGGGTGAACTGATGATCGCGGCAGCCCGGCTCCGGGAGACCCGCCGCCTGGTGCACTACATCGATGAGGCGAACCAGTTGCTAGGGCGCCTTGGCGATCCACCGCTGTGGGCCGTGCCGTTCCACTGGGCCGCCGTGCAGGCGGCACTGCTCAGTGAAAGCCCGGCGAACCTCGCCCCCCATGCGGCAGCACTGGCCCGGGCTGCTAACCACAGCCACCTGGCTGCGGTGCTGGCCACGGCCGGAAAGGCCTGGGTTTCGGTGCTGGCGGACAGGTTCCGCCCCGCTGAAGTTGAGTCGGCGGCAAGGGGCCTGGGCAGGGTGGGGATGCCTTGGGAGGGCGCCCGGCTTGCCGGCCACGCGGCGGCAAAGGCGGAAGAGCGCAAGGACATGGTGCGTCTGTTGTCCTGCGCCCGCGACCTGCATCCCCAGGGAAGTTCCGCCGCCAACGGAACATCGGGTTCAGCGGAGGCCCGGCCAGCTCCTGCGGAGGCGGGCAACGGAATGCATCCGGACGGGATGGGCCTCAGCGAGCGTGAAAAGGAAGTGGCCAGGCTGGTGCTTGAAGGCAAGACCTACAGGGAGATTGGCGAATCCATTTACATCTCCCCACGCACTGCCGAACACCATATTGCCCGCATGCGCCGGCGCCTGGGAGCCGAAAACCGGTCTGACCTGCTGGCCAGGCTGCGCCTTGCCCTGAGCGCGGAAAATCCACCTCAGGAGTAAGCCCCTAATGCCCCTAACCGGGGGTCCGGCAGTTCCCGATGAGGGGGACTGCCGGTAGGGGGAATCGGCCCGATGCCCGGTCATGTACCGGGCCCATACGTTTGATTCAAGCCCGGCAACGACGCCCGGCGAACCTCAACACAGAGAAACTAGGGGACCATCAAATGACACTCGCAAACGATCTCGTTCAGTTCCTGATGCACCTCTTCGGAGACCGTCAGGCCGCCCAGGACTTCCTGGATGACCCGGAGAAGGTTCTGGATGACCACGGCCTGGGCAAGGTTTGCTCGGCAGACGTTGACGCCGCAATGCCGGTAGTCCTGGACTACGCTCCCGTCACCATCAACGCTTCCCGCTTTGACCGCGAGTACAACACGGGCGGCAACCGGGCCAGCACCGATCACAACGGCGGCGGCGGCAGCACCGGCGGCGGTAACCACGGCGGCGGCCACCACGGTGGCGGACATGGCCACGGCGGCGGAAACAACGGCGGCGACGACCACGCCCACGCCGTCCAGCAGCTTCACCACGTGGTGAACAACTACTCCTACACCTCCACGGTGGACGACCGCGACACCATCACGGACCAGTCCGTGAACCAGAACATCTGGGCAGACGGCGACGTTACGCAGTGGTTCGACAACGATTCCGTTGTGGCTTCCGGTGACCGTGCCATCGCTGCCGGCGACGACGCGGACGTGGAGGACTCCAACAACATCGAGGACTCCTACAACACGGACAACTCGACGGATAACTCCACCGACAACTCCATCCGCGCCGGTGGCGACGTCAACATCGGCAACGAAGAGACCGACATCGACGACTCCTTCAATACCGACGTGGACGTGGATGCCGACATCGACGACTCGTTCAACGACGATCACAGCGTGGACAACTCCACCGAGCTCGACATCCGGGATTCCGGCAACGACAACTCCATCAACGACTCGTTCAACGAGGAAGAGACGGAAATTGAGATCGATGCCGACCTGAACAATGTCGGCAACACGGACAACTCGGACAACTCCATCAATGATTCCGGCAACACTGAGGTCGACTTCGACAATGTCGGTAACGCAACCGACAACTCGGACAACTCCATCAATGACTCCGGAAACGACAACTCGGAGACGACTGTCACGAACATCGAGGACAACGTCGTCGTCGCGGACAACGAAGTCGAGTACACGAACGTCGAGGACAACGTTGTTGTCGCTGACAACGAACTCGAGTTCACCGAGGACAACTCCACCAACGTGAACGTGGAGGACAACAACCTCGCATTCGCTGATGACGAAGCCGAGGCCACGGCGGGCTAGTAACCGGTCCAGTCAGGAAAGCCCGGCAGGAGGCATCCACCTCCTGCCGGGCTCTTCCCGACCCATCCCACGTTCCAATTCGGGGCTCAACCAAAAGGACACGCTGTGGCAGAAGCAGGACCGGCAAAACCAACAACACCGGCAACCGCTGGCCAGCTCATCAGGCTGGTGGAACATGGCCTTCACCTGGTCAGCACCGGTGACCGGGCGGACCTCCGCAAGCGCCTGGACCAGACCCTGGGCAGGCTCAAGGATCCGAGCATCCGCGTCATCGTGGTGGGGGAGTTCAAGCAAGGCAAGAGCAAGCTCATCAACGCGCTGGTCAACGCACCGGCCTGCCCCGTGGACGACGACATTGCCACCTCCGTCCCCACAGTGGTCCGCCACGGCGACCCGGCGTCGGCGGCCATCCTGGTCCCCAAAGCCGAGACCGACGGTGGTGACGAAACCAGTGTTGAACGCCAGCCGATTCCCCTCGCCGACCTCCCTGCCTATGTGTCAGAGCAGGGCAATCCTGGAAACAGCAAGAAGCTTGTGGCCGCCGAGGTCTACCTGCCCCGGAAGATCCTCACCGGCGGGCTCACCGTCATCGATTCACCCGGCGTCGGCGGAATGGGTTCTTCCCACACCCTGACCACCCTTACGGCACTGCCCACGGCTGATGCCATGCTCCTGGTTTCCGATGCTTCCCAGGAGTACACCGAGCCGGAACTGCGTTTCCTCCGCCAGGCGCTGCGGATCACCCCCAGCGTTGTGGGTGTCCTGTCCAAGACGGATCTTTACCCGGATTGGCGCCGGGTGGAGGAAACAGACCGTACCCATCTCAGCAAAGTTGCACCGGACATCCCGCTTTTTCCCGTCTCCTCGGACCTCCGCCTCGAGGCGGCGCGGCTTCAGGACAACGAGCTGAATGAGGAATCCGGCTTCCCACGCCTGGTGACCCACCTCCGCGAAGAAATTGTGGGAAAGGCGCAGCGCCTGCAGCGCCGTTCCGTCAGCCAGGACCTGCTCTCGGTCACGGAGAACCTTCGGCTTTCCCTGCAGACCGAGCTGGAAGCGCTGGAGAACCCGTCAGGTACGCCCCAGATGATCGCCCAGCTGGAACTGGCCAGGGCTGAGGCGGACGACCTGCGGAAGCGCTCGGCCCGCTGGCAGATCACGCTCAACGACGGCATCAGCGACCTCATCGCCGACATGGAATACGACCTCCGGGACCGTCTCCGCCGCATCCAGCGGGAGGCTGAAACAGCCATCGACCAGGGTGACCCGGGGCCCACGTGGAATGAGTTTTCCAAGTGGCTGGAGGAGTGTGCAGCCGCCGCCATTTCCGACACTTTCGTATGGACCAACGAGCGGGCCCAGTGGCTGGCAGCCCAGGTGGCCGAACACTTCGCGGCCGACGAAGTCACGTTGCCGGTAATGCGGGTTTCCGATTCCGGTGACGCGCTGGATCCGGTGGACGCCATGCCGGGCATGGAGGACGGGCGCATCAACCCCATGCAAAAGGTGTTGATCGGCATGCGCGGGTCCTATGGTGGCGTGCTGATGTTCGGCCTCCTGACCGGCATCTTCGGCATGGCGCTGATCAATCCGCTGTCCGTCGGCGCCGGCCTGCTGCTCGGCCGCAAGGCGTACCGGGAGGACAAGGAGGCGCGGCTCAAGCGCCGGCAGGGCGAGGCCAAGGCCCTGGTCAGGCGGCAAATCGACGACGTGACGTTCCAGGTGGGCAAGCAGCTGAAAGACCGGCTGCGGCTGGTCCAGCGTTCCATCCGCGACCACTTCACGGAGATCGCCGAGGAACACCACCGCTCCCTGACCGATTCGGTGACCGTGGCACAAAAGGCCGCCACCACCTACGCGCTGGAAAAGGACGTCCGGATCCGTGAGATCAAGGCAGAGCTCAAGAAAGTCGACGCCCTTCACCGGGCAGCAGAAACGGTGGCAGCCGAAGTGGCCGGAACCAAAAGACTGACCTCAGTGGGCGCAGGATGACCGGTTCAACCGTTTCTGGAGCTGCCGGCCTGGTCCAGGAGGCTTTGAAGGTCTACGGCGACGACCCCGCAGCTGCCGAGGCGCTCCACGCGTACGCCCGCAGGCTCGCCGAGCCGCTCCGCATTGCAATCGCCGGCATGGTGAAAGCGGGCAAGTCCACCCTGCTGAATGCCATCATCGGTGAGGAGATCGCGCCCACGGACACGGGGGAGTGCACCCGGATTGTCACCTGGTACCGGTATGGGCACACCCCACGCATCACTTTGCACCCCAAAGACGGAGACCCCCGGGTTTTGCCGCTCAAGCGCGTGGACGGCCGCCTGGTGTTCGTGCTCGGGGACGTGCAGGCCGAGGATGTGGCGCGGCTGGACGTCGAATGGCCGTCGCCAACCCTGAAGACTATGACCCTGATTGATACGCCCGGCATCGCCTCCCTGTCGGAGGACGTGTCCGCACGCTCCACCAGCTTCCTGACACCTGGGGACACCCCGTCGGAAGCGGACGCCATCATCTACCTGATGCGCCACATGCACGCATCGGACCTTCGGTTCCTCGAGTCCTTTCGGGACACCGAAGCAGGCCGCTCGGGTACGGTCAACGCGCTCGCTGTCCTGTCGCGGGCAGATGAAGTAGGCGCAGGACGCATAGATTCACTGCTCTCCGCGGGCGAAATCGCCGAGAGGTACCGGCGCGACCACAACCTGCGGAAGCTGGCTCTGGGCGTTGTCCCTGTGGCGGGCCTCCTTGCCCAGAGCGCCCGGACCATGCGCCAGCAGGATTTCGCCGCACTGCAACTGCTGGCGGGCCTGGACCGCGCCGACCGGGAAAAGATGCTGCTCTCGGCCGACAGGTTCCTCCGGTCCACCGCACCCGAAGCGCTGACGGCGGAAGCGCGAACGTCACTGCTGGCCAGGTACGGCCTGTTCGGCATCCGCCTGGCCGTGGTCCTGATCCGGAACGGGTTCGATGAACCCACTCCGCTGGCGCACGAGCTCGCCCGGCGCAGCGGGCTGGATCCGCTGCTTGACCTCCTCAACCGCCAATTCCAGGCACGGGCCGAGGCACTGAAGGCCCGGACTGCCCTGGTGGGAGTGGAATCCTTGCTGCGCACATCACCCAGGCCCGACACCGGGCAGCTGGCAGCGGCCCTGGAACGGCTGCAGGTCAACGCCCACGAGTTCCGGGAACTGCGCCTGCTGGCTGCCCTCCGGACCACGGGCGTGCCGCTGAGCAACGAACTGACGACCGAAGCGGAGGGCCTGATCGGCGGCTGGGGCGCTGCACCGCATGTCCGGCTGGGGCTGGACCAGGACGCGAGCCCCGACGACCTCGCGGACGAGGCCCGCCGCTTCCTGCTCCGGTGGCGTGCCGTGGCCGAGAACCCGTTGACGGACCGGGCGGCGCTGGATGCCTGCCGGATAGTCATCCGCAGCTGCGAGGGCGTCCTTGCGGAATCATCCGCCCGCCAACGCCAGCGCCTCCGCCAGACTGCTTAACCCCCCACCGCCGCTGATCAGCCGGTGGGCTGGCTGGACCTCAACCAGGCGTTGGCCGAGGGCAGGAAGAACATCACCAGCCCAATAAAGGCCAGGAGGAGCTCGGCGCCCCAGAGCAGCAGGACGTAACTGGCGCCGTCGCCCTCGGGCACCAGGAACGCGGTGGCGACGATCATCACCAGTGCGTGGCCCGCGAGCAACGGGATGAGGGCCCACCTGGCCCAGCCCTGCCGGCCCAGCACCACCCCGAGCATCGCTGCCTCAAGGAGGATCGCCAGCAGTAACGCCCCTCCGCTACCCCAGAAGACGATGCCGGTGGCGGTGGTCACGGCGTCAGCGTCGCCGCCGGGGGCCATCTGCTCGACCACACCGCGGAGCCGCTCCAGGTGCCCGTCGCGGGTCAGGAAGGAGCCCACCAGGACGGCAAGGCCGGCCACGAAGCTGACAAGCCACAGAGTCCGGCCGTGCTTGATGGTGCCGGGCGCGGGCGGGATGACGGCGATGGGTGCGGGGGCGGAATAGGACAAGCCAGGCCGCGGCGGGGGTGCATGCTGGGTGGGGGGAGGCACCGGGGGTTGGCCGGCCGGCGAACCGGATGAAGCAGGGGCTGGCGCTTCTGGCGGATAGGCGGTCCCGGGCGAGTTGGTCCGCAGCCGTTCTTCTCCGTCAGATTCGTGAGCCATAGGTCCTACTTCCGTCCGTCGGTGTCGCGTTCGTCGGTTTCGTGCTTATCCTTGCCGCCGCCGTCGTCCTTCGCCTTGGCTTCCAGCTCGTCCTTGAGCTTCTTCAGGCGTGCGGCCTCGGCCTCCTTGCGGCGGCGGACTTCAAGGTTGCGGAGGAAATCAGGGTCATCGTCCGGGGCCGTGGGATGGCGGTAGCTCTGTTGCTGCGGCGAAGAGCCGCGGGGCCGCCCGATAAGCAGCCAAAGAATGGCGCCCAGCACGGGCAGGACGATCATGACCACGATCCAGGCAGGTTTGGAAATTCCACGCGTGAGGCGGCCATCGGTGCGGATCACGTCCACGAGGCCATACACAAAGATGACGAGGACTGCCACGGCCAAAGCCACACGGAGGAGCATGCCATCAAGTCTATCGTCCGCAGGGCCGCGGGAGCCCGGGCGGGAGGCGGCTAAACTTGAATGTGGCCTTTTTGAAATATTCCCTGATCCGTCTGGCTCTCTTCGCACCGCTGTTCGTGCTTTTCACACTCCTGCAGCTGGGCGTCCTGATGTCCGTGATCTGTGCCGCCCTCATCGCGTTCGCCGTCAGCTACCTCTTTTTCCAGAAGCAGCGGGACGAGGCAGCAGCAGCACTGCACCGCCGGTTCTCCGGCAAGGCCAAGCCGCTCCGTTCAGCAGGTGAGGTCCAGGACGCCAACGCCGAGGACGCCCTCCTGGACGCCAACCCGGACATCGCCATCAGCAACGACGCAATCAGAAACGACGCCGTCAGAAACGACGCCAAGGACCCCAAGCCCCGCAGCTGACCGCCCTAGAACCCGTGGCTGAGCACCAGGCCCAGTGAGAACAGCAGGCTGTAGCCGAGGTTGATCAGGCCAGTCTGCTTCAGGACCGGGATGAGGCTCTTGCGCTTGCGGCCGTTGATCATCAGCCATGACGGCATCAGGCACGCCGGAATCAGCAGTAGGACAATCAGCATCCACGGCCGCCCCGGAGCCAGAATGACCACCAGCAGGATGGCCACGGCAAGCATCAGCACATAGCTTTCCCGGGCATGCTTGTCGCCCAGCCGGACCGCGAGCGTCTTCTTGCCCACCTGCATGTCCGTGGGAATGTCCCGTACATTGTTGGCCATCAGCAGGGCCGTGGCGATGAGCCCGGTGCCGATCGCGCCGATGATGGCGGGCAGGTTGATCTGCCCCGCCTGCGTGTACGTGGTGCCGAGCGTCGCCACCAGGCCGAAGAACACGAACACGAACACATCGCCCAAGCCCATGTAGCCGTACGGGTTCTTGCCACCCGTGTAGCCCCACGCCGCCATGACACATCCCAGGCCCACGAGGATCAGCCACCAGCTCTGGGTGATGACCACCAGGACCAGCCCGAACACCATTGCCGCGGCGAAGGTCCCGAACGCGGCCCGCTTTACATGCTCCGGCTTGGCCGCGCCTGAACCGACCAGGCGCAGCGGACCCACGCGGTCATCGTCCGTTCCGCGGATGCCGTCGGAGTAGTCGTTGGCGAAGTTCACGCCCACCTGGAGCAGCAGGGCCACCAGCGCCGCGAGGATGGCGTTGAGCAGGAGGAACGAATCCATCTCGTAGGCGGCGGCGGAGCCGATGAGCACCGGCGCTATCGCGGCAGGCAGGGTTCGCAGTCGCGCGCCTTGGATCCATTGTGCGGCTGTGGCCACGTTTAGTACCTCGTATTGAATCGGGAGACCGGCGGGCGGAAAGCACCCGCCCGCCGCATTGGTGCACGTCCACTCTACTTTCCCTGATGCAGGGCGCTGAGTTCGGCAGTCATGGCAAGCCGGTCGGGCTTGCCGTTGGGCAGCATCGGCAGCGAGGAGGCGGTAAGGACCGTCTTGGGAGCCAGGACCCCCAGCCTGCGGTGCCATTCTTCCTCAAGCACGACGGCGTGGTCCCCGCTTCCAGCGGAACCGCCGGCGCCCCGTGCGGCGGCTTCGCCCGCCAGCACCACGTAGGCGGCCACGGCCTGGCCCCATTCCGCAGACGGGACGCCGGCCACAAAAGCCGCTGTCACGCCGTCGGACTTTTCCAGTTCCTCCTGCACATGCAGCGCGGAAACCTTCACGCCGCCGGTGATGATCACGTCATCTGCCCTGCCCAGCACAGCGAGCCGGCCGTCGTCGTCGATGCTGCCGAGGTCGTTGGTGCGGTACCAGCGCACGCCGTCCTCCTCGAAGAAGGTGCCCGATTCCTGGTCCGGGGCCTCCAGGTAGCCCGCGGCGATGGTGTCGCCGCCCAGCAGGATCCTGCCGTCGCCGTCCACCCGGACCGAGACTCCTTCGAGCGGATAGCCGTTGTAGACGCAGCCCCCGGAGGACTCGGCGGACCCGTAAGTGGTGAAGACGCGTACACCCGCGTCCCGGGCCGCCTCGAGCAGGGCTGCCGGCGCCGGGGCCCCGCCCAGCAGGACCGCGTTGAAGCGCCGGAGCACGGCAAGCGTCTCCGGCGACGGGTCATCCAGGAGCCGCTGCAGCTGGGTGGGGACAAGGGACGTGAAGCGGATCTTGTCCGTCAGTTCCAACGCCGCCGCCGTGAAAGCCTCCGGAGTGAACCCGCCGGACATGTCCATCACCCAGGGGCGCGTGCCGGCAAACAGGGAACGCACCAGCACCTGAACGCCGGCCACGTACTGCACCGGCAGTGCCAGCAGCCACTGGCCTTCGCCCTTCAGCGCCAGCGCCGTGGCCATGGAGGACGCGGCCAGGGACTCCACGGTGAGGACCGTTGCCTTGGGCGTTCCGGTGGATCCGGAGGTGCGGACCACAGCGACGGCGTCGTCGCAGCCGGGTGTTTCGATATGGCCCACCACCAGGGAACCGTCGTCACCAATGGAAAGTTCGACGGCGGGGCCCTCGCCATGGAGGGCGGCCGCGAGGGCCTTCAGGGCCGGTTCGATGTTGAGGGGACCGCTGTTCATTGCCACTCCTGCTTAGAAGTAGTGCGGGAAGCTGGACCAGTCGGGGTCGCGTTTTTGCAGGAAGGCTTCCTTGCCCTCCACCGCCTCGTCCGTCATGTACGCCAGCCGCGTTGCCTCGCCGGCGAACACCTGCTGGCCCGCCAGTCCGTCGTCGGCGAGGTTGAAGGCGAACTTCAGCATCCGGATGGCCTGCGGGGACTGCCGGGCGATGTCCGCCGCGTACTCCAGGGCCACCTCCTCCAGGCGTTCATGGTCCACGGCCTCGTTCACCGCGCCCATCCGGACCATGTCCTCCGCGGAATATTCACGCGCCAGGAAGAAAATCTCACGGGCGGCCTTCTGCCCGATCTGCCGGGCCAGCAGGGCTGAACCGTAGCCGGCGTCGAAGCTTCCCACGGTGGCGTCGGTCTGCTTGAACTTGCCGTGCTGGCGGGAGGCGATGGTGAGGTCCGCAACGACGTGCAGCGAGTGCCCGCCACCGGCCGCCCAGCCGTTGACCACTGCGATGACCACCTTGGGCATGGTGCGCATGAGCCGCTGGACTTCTAGGATGTGGAGGCGGCCGGCCCGGGCGGGGTCGATGGTTTCCTGCGTGTCGCCATCGGCGTATTTGTAGCCGTCCCGTCCGCGGATCCGCTGGTCGCCGCCGGAGCAGAACGAGTGGCCGCCGTCCTTCGGGGAGGGGCCGTTGCCGGTGAGCAGCACAGTGGCGACCTCCGGCGTCATCCGGGCGTGGTCCATGGCGCGGTAGAGCTCATCCACCGTTCCCGGCCGGAATGCGTTGCGGACCTCGGGCCGGTTGAAGGCGATCCGTACGGTGGGCAGGTCACGCACCCACCCGCCGTCGGAATCCCGCTCCACCTGGCGGTGGTAGGTCATGTCCTGGAAGTCCTCGAAACCGGACACCACGCGCCAGCGGGTGGGATCGAAGACGTCGGACACCGGGGCGGGAATCTGGTTACTCACCGTCCAAGTCTAGTAATCAGCTTAGCTAATGCAGAACCGGTTGCCCTCAGGCCGGGACCCCCTGCTGGAGCTGGTCGTACAGCTCGGGCGGGATGGCATAGATGAAGACAACCGCCAGCAGGTTCTTCGCGGCGTGGACGAAGTAGGAGAACATCAGGTTCTTCCCGGTCCAGACGTAGACGAAGACCAGGGTGGCCCCCATCGCAAGGTAGGGCAGCAGTGCCGCCAGGGTGATGGCTTCCCGGCCTGCTATGTGCATGGCGGCGAACAGGAGCACGGAGAGCGCGCAGCACACCCAGATGTTGACGCGCCTGCTGAGCTTGCCAATCAGCAGGTGGCGGAAGATGTACTCCTCCACGAACGGGCCCACCACCACGATGACCGGCACCATGAGCCAGGCCGGCACCTGCTGCATCAGCGCCTGCAGCCCCGCCTGGTTCGCTGAAGTCTGCACTCCGCCGCCAACCGCCACCACCACCGCAGTGAAGATCAGCATGGCTATAACTGCGGCCGGAATCATGCTGAGGGTGAACCAGGGGCGGGTGGCGAGTACCCGCAGGTCCCGGGCTATGACGCGGCGGGCAGCGACGAGGGCCACCAGGCCCACAGAGCCGTAAAAGAGCAGGTTGGCTGCGTAGGAGACGCCCGCGGGGGTGGGGGCTATCTGCCGGAGGAAGGGGACCAGCAGCCCGCCCGCCAGGGCAAAGATTCCGGCGATGGATAGGTAGAGGGCCAGGGCGGTGAAGTCCAGGGCGGAGAACCGGTACAGCTGTGGCTGCGGAGCAGGTGGTATTCGGTGGGCGGTAGCCATGCTTTCAGCCTATCCCCCAACTAGGTAGCAGCAGATGTCCTTATGAGGCCTCAAAACGGCATCTGCTGCTACCTAGTTGGATTGGGAGGATGACGGGACTGTTGCGGGGACGTTGTTCAGGGAATCGGGCTTCGCGTAAAATGTTCGGTATGCCTAAATTTACGTTTCGGTGCGCCAAAGTAGCCGCACGGACCGGTGCACCAAAGGTGCGTTTCCCCGCAGCGGCCGCTGCCGCCGTCGTGCTTTCCCTCCTGCTCACCGCCTGCGGAGGCGGCGCCGCGGGCAACGGCGATGACGGCAAGAAGGTGGTCCTGACCACCTTCACCGTGCTTGCCGACGTCGCCCGGAATGTTGCGGGAGACAAGCTCACCGTGGAGTCCATCACCAAGGCAGGCGCTGAGATCCACGGCTACGAGCCGACGCCGGGGGACATCCGGAAGGCATCCAAAGCTGACCTGATCCTGGACAACGGGCTGAACCTGGAAGCCTGGTTCGCCCAGTTCGTGGAGGGGCTGGACGTGCCGCATGCAGTGGTCAGCGAGGGTGTGCAACCCATGAACATCAGCGAGGACGCGTACCAGGGCAAGCCGAACCCGCATGCCTGGATGTCGCCGCTCAACGTGAAGGTCTACGTGGACAACATGGTGAAGGCCTTCTCCGAACTGGATCCGGACAACGCGGAGGTTTTCAAGGCCAACGGGGACGCCTACAAGGCCCAACTCCAGGCCGTGCAGGACCAGATGACCGCCCGCCTTGCCGGGGTGCCCGAAGCGCAGCGCGCCCTGGTCACCTGCGAGGGCGCGTTCTCCTACCTGGCGCGTGACGCCGGGCTGAAGGAGCTCTACATTTGGGCCGTCAACGCGGAACAGCAGGCCACCCCGCAGCAGATCACCCGGGCCATCGAGTACGTCAAGGCAAACAAGGTTCCAGCCGTGTTCTGCGAATCCACCGTTTCGGACGCCCCCATGCAGCAGGTGGTGGGTGCCACGGGTACCAGGTTCGGCGGCACCCTCTACGTGGACTCCCTCTCTGAAGCCGACGGTCCCGTGCCCACCTACCTGGACCTGATCCGGCATGACGCCGATGTGATCACCAAGGCCCTCACCGGAGCGGGATCATGACCACCCCGGCCCTCCTCGTTGACAATGTCACCGTCCACTACGGTGAGGTCCTGGCGCTGGACGCCGCCTCGCTGGTCCTTGAACCGGCCCGGATCTGCGGCCTGGTGGGCATGAACGGCTCCGGCAAATCCACGCTGTTCAAGGTGATCATGGGAATGATCCGGCCCGACGCTGGCACGGTGCGGATCAACGGGCAGTCACCCGGGCGGACCCGGCGGGAAGGCGGCATCGGGTACGTGCCGCAGAGCGAGGACGTGGACTGGCAGTTCCCGCTGTCGGTCCGTGACGTGGTGATGATGGGCCGCTACGGCCACCAGGGCTTCACCCGCCGTTCCTCCAAGGCTGACCGGGCCGCCGTTGACGAAGCACTGGACCGCGTGGAGCTCGGCGAATACGCCGGACGCCAGATCGGCCAGCTGTCCGGCGGGCAGAAAAAGCGCGCGTTCGTGGCCCGGGGAATCGCCCAGGGGGCCACCACCATGCTCCTGGACGAACCCTTCGCCGGTGTGGACAAGCGCTCGGAAGCCACCATCACCCGGCTCCTGCGCGAGCTCGCATCCGACGGCTGCACCATCCTGGTATCCACGCACGATTTGCACGCCCTGCCGCAGCTGTGCGACGAGGCCGTGCTGCTGATGCACCGGGTGCTGATGCACGGGCCGCCGGACCAGGTGCTGCAGCCGGAAAACCTGGCGATGGCCTTCGGCCTGGACGTGCTGAACCGGGATCTGCCGGCTGGGAAGGAGCGGACGGCCTGATGGAGCTTCTCCTCGAACCCCTGACCTACGACTTCATGGTCCGGGCCATCGTGACCACCGCGCTCGCCGCCGTCGTTTGTGCCGTGCTCAGCTGCTGGCTCGTCCTGATCGGCTGGTCCCTCATGGGCGACGCCGTCTCGCACGCGGTGCTTCCCGGCGTCGTGCTGGCCTACATCGTGGGCGCCCCGTTCGCGCTCGGAGCGCTCGTGTTCGCGCTGATTGCGGTGACCCTGATCGGGGTGGTCCGCAACACCAGCCGGGTCAAGGAGGACGCCGCCATCGGCATCGTGTTCTCCTCGCTGTTTGCGCTGGGCCTGGTGCTGATCTCCGTGACCCCCAGCCAGACCGACCTCAACCACATCATCTTCGGCAACCTCCTGGGCGTCAGCCTGCCGGACCTGATCCAGGTGCTCGTGCTGGGCTTCGCAGCGTTTGTCATCCTGATCCTCAAGCGGCGGGATCTCACCCTCTACGCGTTCGACCCCACGCACGCGCACGCCATCGGGCTCTCGCCGCGGCGGCTGGGCGCGCTGCTGCTCGGCCTGCTCGCCCTGACGTCGGTGGTGGCGCTGCAGACGGTGGGCGTGGTGCTCGTGGTGGCGATGCTGATTATTCCCGGCGCCACGGCCTACCTGCTGACGGACCGGTTCTCCCGGATGCTGGTCATAGCGCCCACCATTTCGGCAGTCTGCTCCGTCGCCGGGATCTTCATCAGCTACTACCTGGACACTGCTTCCGGGGCGATGGTGGTGCTGACGCAGGGCGTGGTGTTCGGCGCGGTCTATCTCTTCAGCCCTCGGCAGGGCCTGATCGGGACCCGGCTGGCCAACGCCCGGCGCAAAAGGGCGGCAGCGCTCGCCGCGTAGCTGTCCGGCGTACGACGGCGGCACCTGGCCTGGCTGCCGCTGCCGGCTGCGTGCAGCTTGACGCAACGGCCTCTTCCGGGGCAGGCTGGAGCGATGAAGTCCTGACAGCAGCCCGGCCGTGCCGGACTGTTCCCCAAGAATCCAAGACCGTTGGTTGAGCACCGGGTCATCCGGTCCAGCTCCCGCGGCCATCCTTCGGAGTTTTTTGCGAGGACTTCCCTTGACTGAACACCTTAGCCTTTCCCGCGTTTCCCATGGCTATGGCGACCGCCTGCTGCTGGACACCATCGACCTGGTCATTACCGCCCGGGAGCATGTAGCGGTGGTGGGCGAAAACGGTGCCGGCAAATCCACGCTGCTGCGCATCCTTGCCGGACAGGAGCAGCCTGACGAGGGCGCGGTGGCGATTCAGGGCCGCGTGGGCTACCTCGCCCAGGCCCATGGGCTGCCGGAGTCATTCACCGTAGGCGGTGCCATTGATGCTTCCCTCGCATCGCTCCGTGCCCTTGAAGCGGAGCTGGACCGGCTCGAGGGCGGGCTGGCTGATGCGGAGGACAGCGACTTGGAGGCCTATGGCAGGCTCCAGACCGAGTACCAGCTGAGGGAAGGCTACGCCGCGGAGTCCCGGGTGGAAGCTGCGCTGGACCGGCTGGGCCTGGGCGGTTTGGACCGGGACCGGACGCTCGGATCGCTGTCGGGCGGGGAGCAGGAACGCGTGGCGCTGGCCTGCGTCCTGGCCGACCCCGCGGACATCCTGCTTCTCGACGAACCTACCAACCACCTCGATGCCCGCGGAACTGCCTGGCTGGAGGAGCGGTTGGCTGCGCACCGGGGCACCGTGGTGGTGGTGTCCCATGACCGCGTGCTCCTTCGCAAGGTGGCCAACACCATTATCGAAGTGGACGCCGAGCGCCGCGCTGTGACCCGCTACGGCAACGGCTACGACGGTTACCTCCGGGAGAAGGCAGCCGAACGCCAGCGCTGGGTTCAGCAATACCATTCCTGGATTGATGAGATGGAGTCCGAAAAGCGGCAGGCCCAGACCGTGGCGGGGACGATGGGTTACGGCCGCAGGCGCGATGCGGACAAGATGGCCTTCGGCTTCAAGACCGGTACCTGGGAGCGGGCCGCCAGAAGCAAGGTCCGCAACGCCCAGGAACGGCTGCGGCGCCTCGAAGCAAGCCCAGTGGAGCGTCCGCCCGTGCCGTTGCGCCTTACCGCTCCACCAGCGCCGGAGGTGGTTGGCCCGGAGGTGGCGTCCCGCGGGGAAGCCGCGCTGGAGGCCCGCGGCGTCGGTGTTCCCGGCCGGCTTTGCGCCACAGACTTCCGCGCCGCCCCGGGCGACAAAATCCTCATCACCGGGCCCAACGGCGCAGGCAAGTCCACACTGTTGTCCGTGCTGGCGGGAACTCTCCAGCCCGCCGAGGGGAGCGTTTCGCGGCCGGACCGGGTGGGTTACCTGCAGCAGGAACTCGAGCTCCCGCAGCGGCCTGCCCTCCGGCTGCTGCCCGCTTTCGCGGCTGGCCTCGGCGGCAACATTGATGGGCACGCCGAGGCACTCCTTCGCCTGGGACTGTTTCGAACCAGCGAGTTCCATGTTCCGGTGGGCGGCCTTTCGGCAGGCCAGCAGCGCAGGCTCGCCCTGGCCCGGCTGCTGCTCGGCGGCTACGGCACCCTTATTGTGGACGAGCCGACCAACCACCTGGCGCCTGTCCTCGTGGAACAGCTTGAGGCGGCGCTCGCGGAGTTCACTGGAACGCTGGTTATGGTCAGCCATGACCGCGCCCTCCGGGAATGGTTCGCCCGGTGTGCCCGCGCAAGCCGTACGGGCGGCAGCGGTCCTCGCGGCGGGCCGGCCAGTAACGGGTCCGGCCCAGAGCCGCGGGGACAAGCCTTTGGCCGCTGGATCCGGTATTCGATGGATAACGGGGTGTTGGCACCCTCCTGAGGCGCCGCCGGTCCGACCGGAATGCGGGACCTTTGCCTTGACCCGTCAGCGGAACCCCGATTACCGCCCTCATTCCCTGCTCCTCGGGCATGAGTCACGCAATTGGGTGGCCGGCAGCCAGCAGGTCTCTCGAATCGGTGAGTTTTGCGTTAAGGGATCTTTACCGGGGGGACCGGCGTGCGGAAACATCGGCGGAGCAGGATGGGCAGTGCCAGTTGTTGTGCTGCCGAAAGGATCCGCCCGTGCTGACCAAGAACCTCTTCCTGCAGGGCATCTACTCCTTCCAGGGCGTCGGGATGGAAAAATCCGTGCCCATCCACAGTGAGCTCTCGCACTACGTCCCGTACGGCGTGGTCAACCAGACGCTCTACTTCCGCGGCGGCAACTCCAGTCCGGAGCTGATCGCCGTGGTGCTCCTGCGCAACGGTGTCCCCATGCGCTATTTTCCGATTGGCGCGTTGGGCGACGTCCATGTGCCGCTGCGAGTCGTGGAGGACATCGAGGGCGGCTCGGTCATCGAACTGCATGTGGCGGCGCCGGAGGGCGTGACCGGCTCCGTTGTGATCGACCTCGGCATGGTGGAGCACTGATGACCAGCGTCCTGGACACCCGAGGGGCCCTGCGGTCCGGCAAGCAGCAGCGCCGGCGGCTGGTGGTCATCGGCAACGGAATGGCCGGGGCACGGGCGGTGGAGGAGATTCTGGCCCGAGGTGGCGCGGACTTGTATGCCATCACCATGTTCGGGGAAGAACCACACGGGAACTACAACCGCATCATGCTCAGCAACGTCCTGTCCGGTGAGGAAACCGACGCCGACATCTTCCTGAATCCGGTGTCCTGGTACCAGGAGAACGCCATCACGCTGCATGCCGGGGTAAGGGTGGACCGGATCGACCGCTTCACCAAGCACGTGTTTTCCAACGACGGAAGGGTGACGCCGTACGACGTCCTCATCATCGCCACCGGAAGCCGCTCCCACCTGCCACCGATGGACGGACTGTATACGCCCGGCGGTTCCTTGAAACCGGGCGTCTTCGGCTTCCGCACCCTCGATGACACACGGAAATTGCTGGCACACGCCCGCGCCGATGACCATCACAAGGCGGTGGTCATCGGCGGGGGACTGCTGGGGCTTGAGGCCGCCTCCGGCCTGCGCAGCAAAGGGCTTGAGGTGGATGTGGTCCATTCAGGAGGACACCTGATGAGCGCGCAGATGGGGCCCGACGGCGGCGCGGTGCTCCGTCGCAGCGTGGAGGCCCTGGGAATCGGGGTGCTTACCGGCCGCCGCACCACGGCCGTGCTGGGCACCGACCGGGTCGCCGGGGTCAGCCTACTGGGCGGACCGGACATCGCCTGCGACATGGTGGTGGTGGCCGCCGGGATCAGGCCCAACGTGGACCTCGCCGTGCTCAGCGGGCTGCCGGTGGAGCGGGCCATTGTGGTGGACGATTCGCTGCGGGTCCAGGATGAGGACGACATCTACGCGGTGGGCGAGTGCGTCCAGCACCGCGGCGAGGTGTACGGCCTGGTGGCGCCGCTCTGGGAGCAGGCGGTGGTGCTGGCCAACCACGTAACGGGCACGGACACGTCTGCGGCGTATCTGGGCTCCCGCACCGCCACCAAGTTGAAGGTGGCCGGCGTCGAGGTGGCTTCCATGGGCCTGCATGGGCCGGAACTGGCCACAGACGAACACATCGTCTTCTCCGAGCCCAGCCGCGGTGTGTTCAAGTCCATCGTGGTCCGGGACAACAAGATGGTGGGCGCCACTCTCCTCGGGGACAGCCGTAAGGTGGCCTACCTGACTCAGGCTTTCGACCGCGGGCTGCCCCTGCCGGAGGAGCGGATGGCGCTGTTGTTCGACCTTGGAACACCGGGCGGGGGGAGCGGCGTGGAAGAGCTCGACGACGACGCCCAGGTCTGCAACTGCAACGGCGTCAGCAAGAAGGCGCTCGCTGAAGCGGTCAAGGGCGGGTGCACCACGGTAGCCGGAGCCATGGACGCTACCCGCGCCGGCAAGGGCTGCGGCTCCTGCAAGCTGCTGGTGCAGCAGGTGGTGGAATGGGCCGCCGGCGGAGCGGTGGAGGAAGACCCGGCGGCCAGCTACTACGTGCCCGGGGTCCCGCTGGATAAGCCGTCCCTGATGGCCGCCATCCGGAAGCAGGGGCTGCGCTCTGTCTCCCAGGTGTTCCAGGCCCTGGCTCCCGGCAGGGCCGAGGACGCCAAATCCAAGATGGGCCTCGCCTCGCTGCTGAAGATGATGCTCCCGGACCGGTACATCGACGAACGTGACGCCCGCTTCATCAACGACCGAGTCCATGCGAACATCCAGCGCGACGGGACCTTCTCCGTGGTGCCGCAGATGAAGGGCGGTGTAACGTCGGTGCAGCAGCTCCGCCGCATCGCCGACGTCGCCGAGAAGCACAACGTGCCGCTGATCAAGCTGACCGGCGGGCAGCGGATCGACCTGTTGGGCATCCGCAAGGAGGACCTGCCGCAGGTGTGGGCGGACCTGGACATGCCCTCCGGCTACGCATACGGCAAGAGTTTCCGCACGGTCAAGACCTGCGTGGGCCAGGACTTCTGCCGCTACGGCACCGGGGACTCCACCAGCCTGGGCATCGGGATGGAGACCCGCTTCCAAGGGCTTGAATCACCGGCCAAGCTCAAGCTCGCCGTCTCGGGTTGCCCTCGGAACTGCGCGGAATCCCTGGTGAAGGACGTGGGCGTGGTGGCGGTGGAGGGTGGCCGGTGGGAGATCTACGTGGGTGGAGCGGCCGGCGCCCACATCCGCAAGGGCGACCTGCTGGCCACCGTGGACAGCGCGGACGAGGTTACGCGGCTCACCGGGCGGTTCATGCAGTACTACCGCGAACAGGCCAACTGGCTGGAGCGGACGTACGCGTTCGTGCCGCGGGTGGGGATCGAACACCTCCGGGCGGTGGTGGTGGATGACTCGGAGGGGATCGCCGGCAGGCTGGATGAAGCCATGCAGGCCTCCGTGGACAGCTACGTGGATCCGTGGCGGGAGCGCGACGACCCCCAGACGCCAGGCCAGTTCCGGACATCACTGCCGCTGGTGGTCCTGCCGCAGGTCCCGGTCCGGTGAGCAGCATGGAAACGGCCGTCCAAACCCACAACCTGGGTCCGGTGGACCAGATTCCCGTCGGGGAGGGGCGGGCCTTCGGTATTGCGGGGACGCAGGTGGCGGTTTTCCGGCTGCGGGACGGTGCCCTGCGGGCCCTTTCGGCCGTGTGCCCCCACCGCGGGGGCCCCATCGCGGACGGCACCATCGACCGGCAGGTGGTGATTTGCCCCTTGCATCAGCATGCCTTTGACCTGGCCACCGGATGCTCCACCACGGGCGCGGATCCGCTCCGGACCTACAGCGTCAGCTTGGACGGAGCCGGGAACCTGATGCTGGAGACGGGGCCGGTGTAGCCCACGTCACGTAGCACCCCTGAGCATCTTGTAGGATGGACAAGCCGCGCGAAGCTTCGGCTCTACGAAGGTTTGGACTCATAAAAGGCTGCTGCAGGAGCAGAAGACCGAATTATGTGAGCTGAATCATGCGTAGCCCGGATGCGGCCAACCCCCAACCCACAAGGAATCGTTGTGCCTCAAAGTACCCCCACAGATCTCCAGACCAGCACGGCACCATCCGCCGCCGTCGACCCTTCCCTCAGCGCCGAGGGCTACAGCAAAACGCTGGGCAGGCGCCACGTCACCATGATCGCCATGGGCGGCGCCATCGGCGTCGGCCTCTTCATGGGTGCCGGCGGCCGCCTCGCCTCCACCGGCCCGGCGCTGATCTTCTCCTACGCCATTGCCGGCGTCATCGCGTACCTGCTGATGCGGGCGCTGGGCGAGCTCATCATGTACCGCCAGACCTCCGGCTCGTTCGTCAGCTACGCCGGTGAAATGTTCGGGAAGAAGGGCGCGTTCCTGTCCGGCTGGATGTATTTCATCAACTGGGGCATGACCGGCATCGCCGAACTGATTGCCATCGGACTGTACTTCCAGTTCTTCTTCCCCAACGTTCCGGTGGAGGCCTCGGCCATCGCCGCGCTGGCGCTCCTGGTGGCAGTGAACCTGCTCAGCGTCAAGGCGTTCGGCGAATTTGAATTCTGGGCCTCCTGCCTCAAGGTGGGCGCCATCCTCATCTTCCTGGTGGTGGGCACTTTCATGGTGGTCACCAACGCCCAGGTGGGTGACGGCAACGCCTCCGTGGCCAACCTCTTCGCTGCCGAGGGCGGCATGTTCCCCAAGGGTGCCCTGGTGATGGTCCTGGTCCTCAACGCCGTGATCTTCGCGTACAACGGCATCGAGCTGGTGGGCATCACCGCCGGCGAGATGCAGAACCCGGAACGCGAAGTGCCCAAGGCGATCCGCGCCGTCGTGCTCCGCATCGTGGTGTTCTACGTCGGTTCCGTCACCCTGCTCGCCATGCTCCTGCCCTCGGACCAGTACGTTGCCGGCACCTCCCCGTTCGTCACCGTGTTCGGCCAGATGGGCCTTGCCTGGGTGGGTGACGTGATGAACATGATCGTGATCACCGCGGCGCTGTCCTCCTGCAACTCCGGCCTGTACTCGATCGGCCGCGTGTTCCGCACCATGGCCAACAACGGCCACGCCCCGCAGTGGCTCACCAGGATGTCCAAGCGGCACGTCCCGTACGCGGCGATCCTGGCCGTCGCGGCCTTCTACCTGGTGGGTATCCTGCTGAACATCTGGCTGGGTGGCTCGCACGCCTTCGACCTGGCCCTGAACACAGCCTCCATCGGCGTGATCTTCTGCTGGGGCTCCATCTTCGCCAGCCAGATCGTGCTGCGGCATCGCAAGGGCGTCACTTCGAGCCTGCCGATGCCCGGTTCACCGTGGACCAGCTGGGCCGGCCTGCTCGGCCTGCTCGCCATCACCGTGCTGATCGGCTTCGACACCATGACCAGCAAGACCGGCGAGGTGTTCTACCTGGGCCTGTGGACCCTGGCCACCATCCCGTTCTTCGCGGTGGTCCTGTGGCTCGGCTGGCAGAAGGTCAAGGCCAACGAGCCTAAGAGCGAGCTGTACAGCTAGCAGTTCAACAGCAGCAGTACGACGGCGGCGGGACCCCTTGGGGGGATCCCGCCGTCGGCGTTCCAGGGCTTTGTGCGGGAAACGGTGGTGCCGGGCACTCCGCGGGGGCAGACTATGGCTTGTGGAAGAACCGTGGGTGCTGCATGTCGACCTCGACCAGTTCATCGCCGCCGTCGAGGTGCTCCGCCGGCCGGAGCTGGCGGGCAAGCCGGTGATCGTTGGGGGCCGCGGCGATCCTACCGAACGGGCAGTGGTGTCCACTGCGTCCTACGAGGCCAGGGTTTACGGCGTCGGCTCTGGAATGCCGCTGCGCATCGCCGCCCGTAAAGTGCCCGACGCCGTCATCCTGCCCGTTGACCAAAACGCCTATCTTGAGGCGTCCGAAAAGGTCATGGCCGTGCTGCGGTCCCAGCCGGGCGCCACGGTGCAGGTGCTGGGCTGGGATGAAGCGTTTGTTGGTGTGCGGACGGAGGATCCGGACGCCTACGCCCGGCAGTTGCAGCACGCGGTCCTGCAGGAGACCCGGCTGCACTGCAGCGTGGGCATAGGTGACACCCTGGTCCGTGCCAAGGTGGCGACGACGTTCGGCAAGCCCGCAGGCGTCTTCCGCCTCACGCAAGGCAATTGGCTTGATGTTATGGGCAGCCGGCCCACCATTGAGCTGTGGGGCGTGGGAACGAAGGTGTCCCGACGCCTTGCCAAGCTCGGCGTCGAGACCGTTGCCCAGCTTGCAGCCTCGAATCCCGATGACCTGGTCCCCGAGTTCGGCCCGAAGATGGGTCCCTGGTATGCGCAGCTCGGACGGGGCGACGGCGCCCGGGAAGTCGATGACACGCCCTGGGTGGCGCGCGGGCACAGCCGGGAAACCACCTTCCAGCAGGATCTGGCTGAACCAGGGCAGATTCATGACGCTGTTCGGGAGCTGGCCGCCCACGTCCTGGAGGACGTGGCGGCCGAGGGGAGGCCGGTGATCGGGCTGACGCTCAAAGTCCGCTACGCCCCGTTCATCACCAAGACATATGCCCGGAAGATCCCGGAGACATCGGACCCCGCTGACGTGCTGGCCCGCGCCCTGGAGCTTGCGGCGAGGATCGAGCCGGACCGCCCCATCCGACTGCTAGGGCTGCGGGCCGAAATGACGATGCCCAACGACTCCCGGCAGGGGCATACCCCCACCCGCAGCGGATGGTGACCGGCGGCCATTCGGGCAAACACCCGGGCAAGCAGAACGGCGGCGGATCCACGTGGGATCCGCCGCCGTTTCTGGCTGTTGCAGCACGCCGTTCGCTGCGGCTGCGCCAGCAAGGAACTAGTCGCGCTTGAACTCGTCCTTGACGCTTTCGCCAACCTTCTTGGCGTCAGCCTTGACCTGGTCCGTCTGGCCTTCGGCCTTCAGGCGGTCGTTGTCAGTCGCGTTGCCCGCAGCTTCCTTGGCCTTGCCGCCCATGTCTTCTGCTGCATTACTGATCTTGTCTCCGAGGCCCATGATGGACTCCTTTCGTTTCGTTGATCAACCTGACTTCTTCACCGTAACACGAAGCATGCTTACTATTTCAAGTCCTGCCGACGGGGCGGGCCCGGCGCCTGTTGATTGTCGGTGCCCCGGGCTAGGCTCGGAACCATGGAACAAACCACCACGCTCACCCAGCACATCCAGGCGAATCCGGAGAAGGTTTGGTCCGTCATTACGGACATCCCGGGCTCGGCGGCAACGCTCTCCGGCGTGGAGGCGGTGCAGCTCCTCACGGACGGCCCTTACAGCCAGGGCACCCGGTGGAAGGAGACCCGTAAAATGCTTGGCCGGTCGGAAACCGTGGAGATGTGGGTGGACCAGGTGGACCCGCCCCGCAGCACCACCGTGAAGGCCGTCCAGGGCGGGGCGGATTACAGCACGCGCTTCAACCTGGCCCCCCGGGACGGCGGAACGGACCTTACCGTCACATTCGGGGCGGAGGTTGCCAAACCCACGGCCGCAAGCCGCATCACGATGGCCCTTTTCGGGAAGATGGGACTGGCCTTCACCCGAAAAGCCCTCGCCAAGGATCTGTCCGAGATCGCGGCCAAGGCCGAATCGCTGTAGCGGCTGCCGCCCGGCGGCGGGCCCGGAAAACCCTGGGGCAGAAAAGCAACAGCACCCCGCCCTTTCGCCGGTGGTGCTGGATAACTTGTCGGATGAGTCTGGCCGCTGAATTTGTGCGTTGGCAAGTACGACGTCGGCAGTTGCAGTCATGCGGCTGCGGGCGGTCTGGCGCTGAGCGGGGCAGATTGCGCGGATGTGAGTTCCAGGGCGTGTCCTTCGACGACGCGTAATTCCGCGGTGCCGGTTTCCGAACAGGTACGCAACACGAGCCTCGCCGTGTACTATTTACAGAACGAACGGTCGGTAAGTGACCCAACTAGGTAGCACTAGATGTCGTTTTGGACGTTCAAACCGACATCTGCTGCTACCTAGTTGGGATGGGGAGCGCTGCCGGGTACCGATGACAGTGCTGTTTATCGCGTGAAGGGTGTTTCCATGGCTGCAACCGCAGGTCCGCAGGCTTTCCTTGTTGGCGGGGTACGAACGCCGGTGGGCAGGTACGGCGGCGGGCTCTCGTCCGTCCGGCCCGATGACCTGGCCGCCCTGGTGGTCCGCGAGGCGGTCGACCGCGCCGGCCTCGATCCGGACAGCATCGACGAAGTCATCCTGGGCAACGCCAACGGCGCCGGCGAAGAGAACCGGAACGTGGCCCGGATGGCTACCCTGCTGGCCGGGCTGCCGCTGCACATCCCCGGCATCACAGTAAACCGGCTGTGCTCCTCCGGCCTCAGCGCCATCATCCAGGCCAGCCACATGATCAAGGCCGGCGCCGCGGATATCGTGATCGCCGGCGGCGTGGAATCCATGAGCCGGGCCCCCTGGGTCCAGGAGAAGCCCAGTGCCGCATTCGCCAAACCCGGCCAGATCTTCGACACCTCCATCGGCTGGCGCTTCACCAACCCGCAGTTCCAGCACGGCGGGCTGTCGCGCGGCGGCAAGATGACGTACTCCATGCCGGAGACCGCGGAGGAGGTTGCCCGGGTGGACAACATCTCCCGGGATGACGCCGACGCCTTCGCCGTCCGCTCCCACGAGCGTTCCCTCGCCGCCATCGAAGCAGGCCGCTTCAAAGACGAAATCGTCCCCGTGACTGTGAAGACCCGCAAGTCGGAGACCGTGGTGGACACCGACGAAGGCCCCCGCCCGGGAACAACAATGGATGTCCTGGCCGGGCTGAAGCCAGTGGCGCACGGCGGATCGGTGGTCACCGCCGGCAACTCCTCGTCCCTCAACGACGGCGCCTCTGCCATCATCGTCGCGTCCGAGGCGGCCATCGAGCGGCTGGGACTGACACCACGGGCACGCATCATCGACGGTGCCTCCGCGGGCTGTGAACCCGAGATCATGGGCATCGGCCCTGTTCCCGCCACACAGAAAGTCCTCAAGCGGAGCGGCCTCAGCGTTGGTGACCTTGCCGCCGTCGAACTCAACGAAGCCTTCGCCACGCAGTCCCTTGCCTGCATCCGCCGCCTGGGCCTCGAGCCGGACATCGTGAACAATGACGGTGGCGCCATAGCTTTAGGGCACCCGCTGGGTTCCAGCGGTGCGCGCATTGCAATCACCCTGCTGGGCCGCATGGAGCGTGAGGACGCCACGATCGGGCTTGCCACCATGTGCATCGGCGTCGGCCAGGGCACCGCCATGCTGCTGGAGAAAGTCTGATGCCGGGCGCCGTGGACCTGGCGGCCGAGAAGTTCCACGCCCTTCTGGTGGAGGAGCGCGGCGACCGGGTGGTGGTACTGCTCAACAGGCCCGAGGTGCGCAACGCAATCGACCAGCAGATGGTGGACGAACTGCATACGGTCTGCACTGCGCTGGAACAGAACCCCAAGGTCCTGATCCTCGCCGGGGTTGACGGCGTTTTCGCGTCCGGGGCTGACATTGCGCAGCTTCGGGAACGGCGCCGGGACGACGCCCTGCAGGGCATCAACTCCACTATTTTCGTCCGGATCGCCAAGCTGCCCATGCCTGTGATCGCGGCGCTGGATGGGTACTGCCTGGGCGGCGGTGCGGAGCTCGCGTACGCGGCCGATTTCCGGATCGGAACGCCCAGCGTTCGGATCGGCAATCCCGAGACCGGGCTGGGTATCCTCGCTGCGGCAGGTGCCAGCTGGCGGCTCAAGGAACTGGTGGGGGAGCCGGTGGCCAAGCAGATCCTGCTGGCCGGACGGGTCCTCGGTGCCGATGAGGCGCTGGCAGTCAACCTCATCACCGAAATCCATGATGCCGATGGTCTCTTGGCTGCCGCGCATGACCTGGCGGACCGGATCGGGCGGCAGGACCCCCTGGCGGTCCGCATCACCAAGTCCGTGTTCCATGCCCCGGCCGAGGCCCATCCCCTGATCGACCAGCTGGCCCAGGGGATCCTGTTTGAATCCGAGGCCAAGTTCGAACGGATGCAGAAATTCCTGGACAGGAATGCCGCCAGGAAGGCTGGCGGCGCATCCGGCCAGCAGGCAAGCACCGAGACCGGAAAGAAGAACTGATGACCAATCCCCAAATTGCTCCGGGCCTGCCCTCGCATGTGGGTGTCCTGGGCGGCGGCCGCATGGGTGCCGGCATCGCGCACGCCTTCCTGGTGAAGGGTGCCGACGTGCTGGTGATCGAGCGCGACGACGTGTCCGCCGAGGCTGCCCGGGAACGCGTCGAATCTGCTGTTCTGAAAAGCATTGAGCGCGGCGTTGTTGATGCCGGCTTCGAGGAACTCATCTCCCGGCTGGCTGTCGGCACCGACTACGACGCCTTCACGGGCCGTGAACTGGTGGTGGAGGCTGTGCCGGAGGACTGGGACCTGAAGGTCACCGCCCTGCGCGGCATCGAGGAGAGACTGGCCGACGACGCCTATCTTGCCTCGAACACGTCCTCGCTGTCCGTCAACGGACTTGCCGGGGAGCTCAAGCGGCCGGAGAACTTCCTGGGCCTGCATTTCTTCAACCCGGTTCCGGCCTCCACGCTCATCGAAGTGGTGCTGGGGGAGCGGACGTCGCCCGGACTCGCTCAAGCGGCGAAAGGGTGGGTGGAGGCACTCGGTAAGACCGCCGTCGTCGTCAATGATGCGCCCGGGTTCGCGTCCTCCCGTCTGGGAGTGGCCATCGCCCTTGAGGCAATGCGCATGGTTGAGGAGGGCGTGGCCTCGCCGGAGGACATCGACGCCGCCATGGTCCTGGGCTACAAGCACCCCACGGGGCCGCTTCGAACCACGGACATTGTGGGACTCGACGTGCGGCTGGGGATCGCGGAATACCTGCACTCCACGTTGGGGGAGCGGTTCGCCCCGCCGCAGATCCTGAAGGACAAAGTGGCGCGCGGCGAACTGGGGCGCAAAACAGGTAAGGGCTTCTTCGACTGGCCCAGCTAGGACTGGCCGTGCCAGATGTTGCCCCGCCGGGACTTCCCCGGCCGGGAATTGCCAGGCCGGGGACGTTCCTAGTCGAAGAAACCGACGATGTAGCCGATAAAGAAGAGGAGCGACAGCAGGACCACGATTCCGATGATCGCGATCCACAGGAACTGTGTGCTCTTCTTCGTGCCGTTCTCGTCGTGGCCCTGGGTAGTGTTCGTGGAGGCTTCGCCCGGCGGCGTTTCCCCCGGCGGCACTCCGCCTCCCGGCTCCAGGCCAGTGAGCTTGTCCTCTTCCGGGTCCGGATTGTCTCCTGACACGTCGTCTCCCTCGTTTGCCGTCCTGCCGCTGGCCCAGCGTTTCCGGCCCTGGTGATGGGCCCTAGGCTGGTCAAGTGACTTTCCTAGAACCCCTTACCCTGACAGGCCGCAATGTAATCCTGGAGCCGCTGGCCGATGAACATCACGACGGCCTGGTGGATGCCGCAAAGGACGGTGAGCTGTGGAAGCTCTGGTACACCTCCGTGCCGGCGCCGGACGAGATGGCAGGCGAAATCCGCCGGCGCCTCGCGCTTCAGGACGAGGGGTCCATGCTGCCGTTCACCACGCGGCTGATCGACCACGTTACGGGTGGTCCCGGCAGGATCATCGGGATGACCACCTACATGAACATCGACGCCGGGACTCCCCGCGTGGAGATCGGCTCCACCTGGAATGCGGCATCCGTCCAAGGCACGGGCACCAACCCCGACTCAAAGCTGCTGCTGCTCCGGCACGCGTTCGAGACGATCGGCTGCCCGGCCGTCGAGTTCCGCACGCACTGGCTCAACCACCAGTCGCGGGAGGCAATCGCCCGGCTGGGCGCCAAGCAGGACGGCGTCCTCCGCAACCATTCCCGAACCCGTGACGGGGTCCTGCGTGACACCGTGGTGTTCTCAATCCTCGAGCACGAGTGGCCCATGGTCCGCGCCGGGCTGGAGTACCGGCTGGCCCGGCGCGGGTAGGGTCTTACGGTTTTATGGCCGGGCCAGCTGTGCCGGCTGCACAGCCGCAAGTAGGGCTGACGCATACGCGAGATGCCCTGCGTCGTTGGGGTGGAAGTTGTAATCTGCGGTGAAGTCAGGCGACAACTGCAGCCACGGATCTGCCGAATTCACTTCGTACCCTGCGAAGACAGCTGTCACATCGACGTACTGGACGCTCGTTCCGGGAAAGGCATCAACGATCCGTGCGGCCCGCTGGATGGTTGCGTTCACCGTCAACGCCGCTTCGTTGATGAGCGTTTGGTTGACAGGTGGGATGGGAGCGACCGGGCTGGCCGGATCAAAGAGCAAGGGGTAACCCAGCACAGCGATCTTCGCGTTAGGGGCGTATAGCTGAATAGTCGCATAGGTCTGGACCAGACTTGCTGTCAGCAAGGTGAGTGCTTTGGGCGACGTGGCCTGCGTCAGGGCATTGTGGCAGGTGGCCTCGTCCGACAGGGCGCACGCGCCCAACACCCGGGCGAAACCAAGATCGTTTGCTCCTGCAGTGATGGATACTAGTTCAGTCTTGAACGAGAGGACCTTACTGCGCACCAGGAATCGGATCTGTTCCTGCACCGTTGGCGTGTAGATCACGGGGTCGTATGTTGGGCTCAACCTCGACAGGACCGCTCCATGGCAGGCACCATTCGCCAGAAGATTAACTGGGCTGGTCTCTCCGACTAAATCAACGTATCCACCAGGACTTTGCCAGCAATCCACGCCGGCTGGCCGCTCTGCGCCACCTGCACCTGTCCCAGCAGTGTAGGAGTCACCGAGGGCGACGTAATCGACGCGGGGAGGCGGGGTTGCGCTCGCGGGTGGAGCTGTAACCCCAAGCGCCAATGCGAACGTGGCGAGGGCGGCTGCGAAAGCCGGCCGACGCCGTCGTGATCCTGTACTTCCCATCGCAGTTCTCCTTTGAACATCACCTTTGGGCACGGTGCTGTAGGTGTACCGTACGCCTGGCGCCGGCGGCCGTCACCGGCCGCGGCTACCCTTCTTTCACCCAAATTTCCCCGAACGTGACGTGCGCCTCCTGTGACTGGTGTGGTTAGCTGTGCGGATGAAGAAAGCGGGCGGATCCATGGACTGGGATGGTGCTGTCAACGCTTGGCATGTGGCCGGTGGCGTATACCGGATGGGGCGGCGGGAATGGCTGACGGACGCGGGCTGGGAACAGGCGTTCGACGACGGCATCCGCACGGTGGTGGATCTTCGGAACGCAGCCGAGGCGCGGCGCCGGGACACCGATCCGGTGGTGTCGGGGGCTGCATTGCAGGGCATGACTGTCGTCTCCGCGCCCACCGAAGAGCCCGGCCACCCGCACTTCACGGAACTGTGCGGCCCCTACCTCAACGACCCCGCCTATTATGCGGACAACGCCCGGATCTTTCCGGATAAGCTCGTCGGCGTCTTCCAGGCGCTGGCCGCTGCCGCGGGCCGCGGCAACGTAATCCTGCACTGCGCCGCCGGACGTGATCGCAGCGGCATGGTGGCCGCCATGGTCCAGGACCTGGCAGGGGACTCCGACCAGGACATCGCCGACGCCTACCGCCGTGCGGCCCGCAGCATCAACGAGCGCTACCGCACGCACGGCCCGCCGCATGACCGGGAACGCTACCTTGACGACGCCGAGCTGGCACCGCTGCTCGAGCAGCGCGGCGCTGCGGTGGTGGAGTTCGTGCGGGCCGTGGACACCCGGAACTACCTGCTGCGGCACGGTCTGAGCACCAATGAACTCGACGCCGTGCTGTCCCTGTGCGGGGCAGGAGTGGCCCGGTGAGGGCGGGCAACATGCGCCGGGTCTTGTCCCTGGGCGCCGTTGCCGGGGTTCTGGCATCCTCCGCCTATGTCTCGGCTCCGGCCCGGGCGGCAGACACACCCGCCGATACTCCGGGAATTGGTGTCCCGGACGGCGGATCGGGCCCTTCGGAGGCGGCGCTCGCCGAGGCAGTGCAGCGCGACCTTGGCCTCACCCAGGAGCAGTTCGCCGCGGCGGGTGAACTGGGTGCCCGGGCGGCGGCTGCGGCAGTGCAGCTGCGCGACGTCCCCGGCTACGCGGGCATCAGGCTTGAGGGCGGGCAGGTTGTGGTGACCGGGTCCGGCGCCGAGTTGCTGGGGAAAGTCGCTGCGCTCGCCGGAACAGTCCCTGAGCTGGTTGTGGAAGCGCCGGCGCCTGTGGCGGAGTCGGCGGAACCGGACTCGGCAGCTGCAACGCCTGCGCCGGGAGAAGGGCCTGAACTCGCGGTCAGTACCGAGCAGCTGTTCCAGGCCTATGTGCGCGAGGTCGGTCCGGAGGGCCTGCAGGCAGTGCTGGCCTCGGGCGGAAAATTCGTGATCCGGACCGGCGGCATCAACACCCCCGAGACAACCGGCCACACCGGCACGGCAAGCGTCCCTGCCAGCTCCGGAAGGGTATCGCCGGCTGAGTTCGTGGCCAGGTACGCCAACGTGGAGCTCGACGGCGGCGCGTCCCTTGCGCCCGAAGCGGACGTTCCTGGGGGAGTGGGGTACATCGCCGACACCGGCTGGGTGTGCTCCACCGGCTTCTCCGCCTTCGACCCCGCTGGGCTGCCCGCTGTCCTCTCCGCGGGACACTGCGCGTCGGATGGCGCAGCGGAAACGGCCACCCTGGAATTCCAGTTCAACCGGGAGGGGCTGCTGGGGCAGTTCGGTTTCAGCCAGTACGGTGGCCCGGGCAATTCCCGCATCATTGAAAATCCGCTGGACCCGGACAACCCGGGAAATGTGGGCACGGACATCTCCGTGATCGAGTCCCTGCACCCCGACCTGGACCCGCTGCCGGCGGCGAGTACATGGGGGAACCCGGCCGAACCTGGCCCCGACGTCAAGATTATCGGCAGCGCGGAACCCGTGGTAGGCATACCGGTGTGCCGTTCCGGCCGCACGTCATTCTGGTCCTGCGGGACGGTTGATGCGGTGGGGATCTTTGTTGTCCCCGGCCCCGGTTACGCCGCCGACCCCACGGACCTGCGGGCGTTCCGCGGCTTCCTGTCCTACGCGGTGCAGTCCAGCGGCGGTGATTCCGGCGGCCCCTACGTCAGCGGCAACTACGCCGTGGGGACGCACGCGGCCGGGGACACCCCGGACGAGAACGGCAACGTCATCCAAAACATGGCTATCGCCGCAACTCTTAGCGAGGGCCTGGCTGTGCTGCCCGGATACGAGTTGGAAGTCTTCCTCAACAGGCCTGCTGTCATCTCCCCCGCGCCCGGAGGTACCTACGAGCCGGGGCAGTTAATCAGCGGGACTGTTCCCGCCGCGCCGGCTTCCGCAGTGGCTGCGGGATCGGCGGTCCGGATCACCCTCGACGGCGGGGATCCCTTCGAGGTCCCTGTTGACGGCGCCGGAAACTGGAGCTTCACCGCTCCTGAAAGCGACTCCGGGGGCAACGGAACCCTGCGCTTCACTGCGGAGACGGTTAACGGGTTCAGTGTTTCCGGGACCAGAAGTTTCGAGTTCGCGCCCGCTCCGGCGGAGCCGCCTGCGCCGCCGGGCCCGGTTGAGCCGGCCCCGGTTGAGCCGAACCCGGTTGAGCCGGCACCCATAAACCAGGCACCTAATGAGCCTGCTCCCGCACCTGCTGAGCCGGTGCCCGCAAACCCTGCTCCGGCTGACCCGGCACCCGCATCTCCGTCCGATCCGTCGGCTGGAGGTGCCGCCGTCGTACCTTCCCCGGCCGGAACAGCGCCCGCGGACCTGGCCAACACGGGAGGATCAGGCACCCCGCGTGCAACAACCGGGCTGGCGTATACGGGATCCAGCGCACTGCTGCCCGCGGCCGGTGCAGCGCTCGCTGCCATCGCCGTCGGCGGCGTCCTCACGGTGCTGGTCCGCCGCCGGAAGCGCGGTGCTGCGGAGTAGCCGCTACTTGTGGCGCCGCATCAGCAGGTTGGTGATGCGGAGGGTGCAGAGCCGCTGCCCGATCTCGTTGGTGATCAGCACCTCGTGGGTGGTGAGCGTGCCGCCCAGGTGGATGGGCGTCGCCGTGATGGTGATCAGCCCTTCCCTGGCGGACCGGTGGTGTGTGGCGGAAACGTCCACGCCCACCGCCGTTTTGCCCATGGTGCTGGCGTGGATGACGGCGGCCCAGGACCCCACCGCTTCGCCCACCGCCAGTGAGGCGCCGCCGTGCAGCAGGCCGAAGGACTGCCTGTTCCCCTCCACTGGCATGGTTGCCACCACGCGCTCCACCGACTCCTCCACGATCTTGATGCCCATCTTCTCGTCGAGTTCGCCGAGGGTGATCTTCCACAACTCGTGGTCCGTGGGGGCGTGGTCCTGCGTTTCGGAGTTCGAAGTGGGGTTGCTCATGGGAGTCTCCTTCAGGGTCGCCGCGCGTTCACAGGGCACGGGCTTCTAGTGTGCAGCGCGGCACATTCATGTATGGTACTTATATTACCGAACGGACGGTCAGTAATCATTGGCCGCCTTTCTGCCCCCTTTGTTGGAAGGACCCGTCAACGATGACCACCACTGCCACAGCTCCCCAGGCCTCGGTCGACACCGTGGAGACAGTGCCCAGCTTCATCCAGGACGCCTGGTGGACCCCCGACGCCGTCACCTCGGGTTCCGCCGTCCCCGTCCGTGATGCGAGCACCGGGGAGGTCCTGGCCAAGGTGAGCACCGAGGGACTGGACCTGCAGGCCGTGGTCGACTATGGCCGCGGCACCGGGCAGGCGGAACTGGGTAAGCTCACGTTCCACCAGCGCGCGCTCAAGCTCAAGGAACTGGCGCAGTACCTGCACGCCCGGCGCGAACACTTCTATGCCTTCTCCGCACAGACCGGTGCCACCAGGATCGACTCCATGGTGGACATCGATGGCGGCATCGGCGTCCTTTTCACCTTCGGGTCGAAGGGCCGGCGCGAGCTGCCCAATTCGCAGGTGGTGGTGGACGGGCCCATGGAGCAGCTGTCCAAGGACGGCTCCTTCGCCGGTGAGCACATCTACACCCGCATCCCCGGCGTGGCCGTGCAGATCAACGCCTTCAACTTCCCGGTCTGGGGCATGCTGGAAAAGTTCGCCCCCGCGTTCATCGCCGGCGTCCCCACCATTGTCAAGCCCGCCACCCCCACCGGGTATGTTGCCGCGGCAGTGGTCAAGGCCATCGTCGAATCCAACATCCTGCCCAAGGGCTCGCTGCAGCTGATCTCCGGCTCGGTCCGCGGCCTGCTGGATGTGCTGGACTACCGCGACCTCGTTTCCTTCACCGGCTCCGCGTCCACCGCCCTGTCCCTGAAGTCCCACCCGAACGTGGTCCAGGGCGGCGTCCGGTTCACCTCCGAGACCGACTCCCTGAACGCCGCCATCCTCGGCCCCGACGCCGTTGAGGGCACCCCGGAGTTCGACGCCTTCGTGAAGTCCGTGGTCACCGAAATGACCGTCAAGGCCGGCCAGAAGTGCACCGCCATCCGCCGGACCATCGTTCCTGAGTCTCTGGTGCCGGCCGTCGTGGCCGCCGTCGGCAAGCGGGTCCAGGAACGCGTGGTGCTGGGCGACCCCCGCGGCAAGGGCGTCACCATGGGCGCGCTGGCCTCCGTGGAGCAGCTGCAGGACGTGCGCGCCGCCGTCCAGTCCATGCTCGACGCCGGCGGTGAGCTTGCGTACGGAACGCTGGATTCGCCGTCGGTCACCACCGCGGACGGCACCTCTGCAGTTGTGGAGGAAGGCGCATTCATGTCTCCCGTCCTCCTCAGCTGGACCGACCCGGAAGCGGAAGCGCTTCACTCCTTGGAGGCGTTCGGTCCCGTTTCGTCCGTGGTCGGCTACAAAGACCTGCCCGACGCCGTCCGCCTCGCCGCCCGCGGCAGCGGCTCGCTGGTGGCCACCGTCTGCACCAACGATCCCGCCGTGGCGCGGGAGCTGGTGACCGGCATCGCCGCCCACCACGGCCGCGTGCTGATGCTCAACCGCGAGGACGCCCGTTCGTCTACAGGTCACGGCTCGCCCGTTCCGCACCTGGTCCACGGCGGGCCCGGCCGTGCCGGCGGCGGCGAAGAACTGGGCGGCATCCGCTCCGTCATGCACCACATGCAGCGCACTGCCATCCAGGGCTCCCCGAATATGCTCACCGCAATCACCGGCGTCTGGCACGCCGGCGCAGACCGCAACTTCACGCTGGAGACCGAAGGGACCCACCCGTTCCGGAAATCGCTTGAGAAGCTGCGCATCGGCGACGCGGTCAGGTCGGACCTGCGGCAGGTCACACTGGAGGACATCACGGCGTTCGCCAACTCCACCGGCGACACGTTCTATGCCCACACCAACCAGGAAGCCGCCGAAGCCAACCCGTTCTTCCCGGGCATCGTGGCCCACGGTTACCTGCTGCTGGCCTGGGGCGCCGGGCTGTTCGTGGAACCCGCACCGGGCCCCGTGCTGGCCAACTACGGACTTGAAAACCTTCGCTTCATTACCCCCGTGGCTGCCGGAGACTCCATCCGGGTGACCTTGACCGCCAAGAAGATCACCCCGCGCGAGACGGACGAGTACGGCGAGGTGGCCTGGGACGCCGTCCTGACCAACCAGAACGACGAGATCGTGGCAACCTACGACGTCCTCACCCTCGTCGAAAAGTAACCCACCCGACGCGAATGTGAGAGAGCGTTTTAGGGGGCGGGAGCGTAAAATTCTGCCCGTAGGAGGTGGCCACATGACCCTAAAAATGAAATCAGCCACAACCATCCTGCCAGTCGATGATGCAGCCCGCGCCCACAGTTTCTACACCGAGAAACTTGGACTCCCGCACCGCGGTATGACAGACGATGGAAGCGAATTAGTCGGCACCGACGGCGGCCCCATGCTGCAGCTGATGCCGGTCTCGGACGGCAAGCACTCGGATCACACCGCGCTCAGCTTCGAGGTCACGGACATCGAGCAGACGGTCCGTGAGATGGAGTCCATGGGCGTGCAGTTCCAGGACTACGACCTGCCGAACCTGAGGACCGAGAACCACATCTGCACCACAAGCTCGGAGAAGAGCGCGTGGTTCATGGACACCGAGCACAACATCCTCTGCGTCCACGAAAACCTGGGCAACAGGATGGAGTACCAGCTCTAGGAGACAAACTAGCGAAGGGGCGCCCCGGATCATCCGGGGCGCCCCTTCGCTTTAGTCAGGTGCCTTGGTCAGGACAGTGTCAGGACTCCGCACCGCCGTGGAGACCGTCGTCGCTGCTGTCGTCCTCGGGGCCCGTGCCGCGCCCGCTTTCGCTCTGATCGGAAAGATCCATATTTCCGCGGGCCTCGTCCATGGTGGGGCCGCCGGAGGGAACGCTGTAGGTGTCCGGGCGGATACCGTGGGCCTGTTCCTCGATCAGTGCCTGCTCCTCGCTGAAGCGGATCACGTTCGCTTCGTCGCCGGCGTCGCCGGGAACATCCTCACGGATTTGCGAGGGGTCCGGAACAATGAAGCCTGCGTCAGGCTCTTCTTTGGAGTTGCTCATTTTCCTTACCTTCCTATCGGGTACTGCTATCAGTCGGACGCTCGGCAAGGTCCACCTTGACGTCCTGGGTCTCGTCTCCCCGTTTGACCGAGAAGTTGACGGTGTCGCCCGGATTGCGGCTGCGCAGTTCGGACAGCAGCTTTTCGGGCGCGGTTAGTTCCACGCCTTCCATCGACACCAGGACGTCACCGGGGCGGATTCCGGCGCGTCCGGCCGGACCGTCCCCGGCCACGGCAAGAACCAGCACACCGGTGACCTGCTCGATGCCCAGCTGCTCAGCAATTTGGGCGGTCAGCTCGCCGGGGGTGAGGCCAACATAGGCGTGCTCGGCGGTGCCGTCGGCCAGGAGTTCCTCAGCCACTTCCACGGCCGTGGCGGCCGGGATGGCGAAGCCAAGGGCGACGGCGCCTGCCGACGGCGGGATGTACGCCTCGCTGATGCCGATGATCTCGCCGCGCATGTTGATCACGGCGCCGCCAGAGTTGCCGGGGCTGATCGGAGCGTCCGTCTGGATCAGGTCCACCAGGGACAGGCTGTTTGATGCCGAACCGGGAATCGAGCGGTGGAGCCCGGAGATGATGCCGGCGGTGGCGGTGTTCTCAAACCCGAGCGGGGATCCCAGCACCACGGCACCCTCGCCCACCTTGGGCAGGTTGGTCTGGTAAGTCGGTTTCGGGAGTCCGGTGCGGTTGGCCTGGACCAGCGCGAGGTCGGTGACGGGGTCGGTGGCCCTGACGGTGCCCTCCACCCGCTGGCCGTCAGCGAATGCGACTTCCACCCTGGTGTTGCCGCGGATGACGTGCTCGTTGGTCAGGATCAGGCCGTCTTCGGAGTACACCACGCCGCTGCCCAGTCCGCCGTCCGTGAAGATTGTCACCACGGACGGCGCCAGGTTCTCCACCAGTTGCGGGATTCCCCCCGCGGCATCGGTACCATTGCCGGTTGCCGGCGCGGAAGCGGCCGGGCTGGCGCCTGCGGTGTTGCCGGAGGTGGCGGTTTCGCTGGGCGCCGGGGGAGGGGGCGAGCCGCCCGTGCAGGCGGAAAGCACGACGGCGGCACTCAGGACGACTGCCGCGGCGGCGGTCCTGGCCGGGCTGGGGCGTCCCTGCCGGACCGGGCCTGGCCGGCTGCGGCGCCCCGGATGGATGGCCGTGCCCATTGACTACCTCCCCTGCGGACGGTGGCTTTCTACCACCGTAGCCGGGGAACGGCAGAAATACCAAGCACGCTTAGTATTTGCGGCGCGGCCAGGGCAGAAGGCGTCGCGGCCGGCTAGGAGTGGCCATGGAGTCCGTCAAAGGCCATGGTGATGACGTCGTCGGCCAGCCTCTGAGGCGACAGGGAACCGCCGGGCTTGTACCACTCCACAATGGAGTTGATCATGCCGAACAGGAGGCGCGTGACGGTCCGGGGATCGATGTCCTGGCGTAAGGAACCTTCGTCGCGGGCGGCGGAAATCAGTGCCGCCACCTTGTGGTCGAAGGTGCGCCGCCGCTCCAGTGCATCACGCTCAATCTCGGTGTTGCCGCGCAGGCGCAGCAGCAGCGTGACGAACGGCAGCCGGTCCACCAGCACGGCCACGGTCTGGCGCAGGACGAACTCCAGCCGCGCGTCAGCCGCGCCGGATGTTGCCTCCGGCTCCTCGAGGATCGACTCCAGGCCGCCCAGGGCGTGGTCCAGGGCGAGCTTGAGGAGGTCTCCCTTGGACGGCACATGGTGGTAAATGGCTGACTTGGAGATGCCCAGGTTCTCGGCCAGGATGCCCATGGAGGTGGCGTCGTAGCCGTGGCGGTTGAAGACGTCCACGGCGATGCGCAGCACGGACTGTTGGTCGTAGCCGGGCCGGCCGCGCTTGGTGCCGGCAGGGCTGGAGGTTTCGGTGGTGCTGGGCATAGGAGCTAGTTTCTCACGAACGGTCGGCTGGTCCGGGCAGGTGCCGGGATCCCGGTAAATCCGGACCGCCCGGCACCACTACCGCCTGCTATCCCTTCGGGCGCAAGTCGTAGATGCGGCGGAGCTTGCCGTTGGACCGTTCAAGGGAGCCCGGCTCCACCACGTCCACTGCACACGAAGAACCCACGTGGATCTTGATCTGCTCCTTCAAAGCGCGTGCCGCCGTCGTGCCCTGCTCGGGGGTGACGTTGTCCCGCCGCTCAATCCTCACCGTCAGCTGGTCCATCCGCTGGCCCTCCGGCCGGGTGAGCTCGAGCTGGAAGTGCGGGCTCAGTTCGGGGATGCGCAGCGCGATTTCCTCGATCTGGGACGGGAAGAGGTTCACGCCGCGGAGGATGATCATATCGTCGCTGCGGCCGGTGATGCGTCCCATCCGGCGGTGCGCGGGGCGGGCGGTGCCAGGCAGGAGGCGCGTGAGGTCCTTGGTGCGGTACCGGATGATGGGCAGCGCTTCCTTGGTGAGCGAGGTGAAGACGAGTTCGCCGTGTTCGCCGTCGGCCAGGACGTTCTCCTTGCCCGGCACCGGGTTGAAGGGATCAATGATTTCGGGCCGGAAGTGGTCCTCCCAGATGTGGCTGCCGTCCTGGGTCTCAACGGCTTCGCCGGCGACGCCGGGGCCCATCACCTCGGACAGGCCGTAAATGTCGCAGGCCTTGATGTCCATGGTGACCTCGAGCTCGTGCCGCATCTCCTGGGTCCACGGCTCGGCGCCCAGCACGGCGTATTTCAGGGACGTGGAGGTGGGGTCGATGCCCATGTGCGCCATGGCGTCGGCGATGGTCAGCAGATAGGTGGGCGTGCACAGGATGGCGTCCGGCTGGAAGTCCTGGATGAGCTGGATCTGACGTTCGGTCTGGCCGCCGGACATGGGGATGACCGTGCAGCCCAAAGCCTCGGCCCCCGCGTGCGCACCCAGGCCGCCGGTGAACAGGCCGTAGCCGTACGCGTTGTGGACCTTCATGCCCGGGCGGATGCCGGACGCGCGGAAGCAGCGGGCCACCAGCTTGGCCCAGTCAGCCAGGTCCTGCTTGGTGTAGCCCACCACTGTGGGCCGGCCGGTGGTGCCGGAGCTGGCGTGCACACGGGCCACCTCGTTCTGCGGCACGGCGAACATCCCGAACGGGTACTCCTGGCGCAGGTCCTCCTTGGTGGTGAAGGGGAAGTTGCCCAGGTCGCTCAGTTCACGGAGGTCGCTTGGGTGGATGCCGGCGTCGTCGAACTTGCGCTTGTACAGGGGCACGCGCTCGTACGCGTAGGCAACGGTGTGCTGCAGGCGGCTGAGCTGGAGGGCCTCAAGTTCGTCGCGGGAGATGGTTTCCTCGCGGTCCAGGACGGCGTCGGCGGCGTGCGGGGACGTCGTTGCGGCGGGCGTTTCGGGAGCATGCAGGGTCATGGTTTCCTACTTCTTGGGGATGGTGCGGCTGCGCCCGCGGAACTCTGCAACGAGCTCGCCCGGGGTGCCGGAGGTGGGGGCTTCTGCCGGGGGAGCGTCGGCGGCGAAGATCTGGATGTCGTACAGGCCGCTGCGCCCGGCGCTGGAACGGCGGTCCGCGACGGCGGTCAGCACCTGGCCGCGGAACGCGGGCTTGAGGAAGTTGATGTCCACTCCCGAAGCCACGGTGATGGTGTTTTCCTCACCGGGCGCCGGATTGATGGGGTTGCAGGCGAGTGCGAATGCGGTGTCACCGAAAGCGAAGATCATTCCGCCGTGTGCCATGCCGAAACCGTTGAGCATTTCCTGCCGGAGGGTCATCCGGATGGTGGCATGGCCGTCGCTCAGCGAGAGGACCTCGATGCCCATCCACTCGGAGGCGTAGTCGTTTTCCAGGATGGGGTGGGGTGGCCCGGAAAGTGTTGTTTCAGCCATGCGTCATTGCCTCCAGCTTTATTTACCGAATGTTCATTAGGTAATCCCATGAGGGGGTCCGGTGTCAAGGGCGGGGCCCTCCAGACCGGCCCAGTTTTAGCCGATCCGGGCCGCAATTCCGGGGGCGCCTTCCGGTAAGGCAATCGAAAACTGGGCTGGAATGGACGCTGCAGGTGCAAGGATGGGATGACCGGCACCAGCAAGACCAGCAAAGGGCGGACCATGGCCAAAGGCATCTACGTCAGCGCAACCACTCCCGGATCGGGCAAGTCCCTCGTGGCCCTGGGTTTGGCAGACACCTTGCACCGGCACGCGGACAGGATCGGCTTCTTCAAACCCGTGGTCACCGGTCCCTCCACCGCGGACGACCCCATGGTGGCCCTGATGAAATCCCGGTTCGCGCTCGAGGACGAGCGGTGCCGCGGCGGCCTTACATTCGAGGACGTACGGTCCCTGCTGGCCGAGGGCAAGCGCGAGGAGATCGACTCCCGGTGCGTGGAAATTTTCGCTGACATCTCGCGGTACTGCGATGTGGTGATCGTGGAGGGGACGGACCTTACGGGCCAGGACGCCGCCGTCGAGTTCGACCTCAACGCCCGCCTGGCCAACAACCTTGCCGCCCCCGTGGTGGCCGTGGTGGGCGCGAAGGGGCGGACCGTGGCCGAGGCGGCGGCCGCCGTCGAGGTCGCCCGGAAGGAACTGTCCGCGGAGAAGTGCGCGCTGCTGGCCATCATGGTCAACCGCGCGGATCCGGACCTGGTAAACGATATTGCCGCGGAGGTGAAGGTGGGCGCCTCCGGCCGGCCCGTCTATGTCTTGCCCGAGCTGGAGGATATCGCCCGCCCCACCACCGGAGAGGTGGCCACGGCACTGGGCGTGCGCCAGATCGCCGGCCGGGCGGACATGGACCGGGACGTGAAGGACATCAAGGTGGCGGCCATGAACGTGGGCAACTTCCTGAACGTGCTGGACGAGGGCGCCCTTGTGATCGTGCCGGGGGACCGGGCGGATGTCATGGTGGCGTGCCTGGCGTCGTCCTTCTCGCCCGAATTCCCGGTGGCATCCGCCCTGATCCTCACCGGCGGCCTCGCGCCCGACGCCAACATCTACCCGTTACTGGCACAGGCCCCGTTCCCGGTGTTCGCAGCCCAGGATGACACCTACACCACCGCGAAGCGCGTCTCGGAGGTCCGCAGCGAGATCTGGTCCGGGCACCGCCGCAAGGTGGCTTCCGCCCTGGGGCTTTGGTCCCGCCGGGTGGATGAGGCCGAACTGATGGAGCGGCTGCACCTGCCGCGGGCGGAACGGATGACCCCGCTGCGGTTCCTGCACGACCTCATTGAACGCGCCCGGGCCCAGCGCCGGCATGTGGTGCTGCCGGAGGGAACGGATGTGCGGATCCTGCGCGCGGCCGAGATCCTGCACCGCCGGGACGTCTGCGACCTGACCGTCCTGGGCCCGGAGACGGACGTCCGCGAGCTGGCCGCGGCCCGGGGCATCGACCTTTCCGGCATCAACGTTGTGGACCCGGCCACGTCGGACCTGCGCCAGAAATTCGCCGAAAAGTACTCGGAACTCCGGGCCCACAAGGGAGTGGACCTGGCCAAGGCGCTGGAGATCATGCAGGACGTGAGCTACTTCGGCACCATGATGGTGCAGTTGGGCGTGGTGGACGGGATGGTGTCCGGGGCCGCGCACACCACGGCGCACACCATCCGTCCCGCACTGGAGTTCGTGAAGACCCGCGAGGGCGTGAAAATTGTGTCCTCGGTGTTCCTGATGCTCATGCCGGACCGGGTACTGGTGTACGGGGACTGCGCCGTGAACCCGGACCCCAACGTGGAACAACTGGCGGACATCGCGCTCGCCTCGGCCGAGACCGCGGCCCAATTCGGGGTCGACCCGCGCGTGGCCATGCTGTCCTACTCAACCGGCGGGTCCGGTTCCGGCGAGGCAGTGGACGAGGTGCGTCAGGCCACCGAACTGGTGCGGCAGCGCCGGCCGGACCTCGCCGTCGAGGGCCCCATCCAGTACGACGCCGCCGTGGACGCCTCGATCGCCGAGTCCAAGATGCCGGGTTCCTCAGTGGCCGGGCAGGCCACCGTGTTCATCTTCCCGGACCTCAACACCGGCAACAACACGTACAAAGCCGTGCAGCAGAGCTCGGGCGCCGTGGCTGTTGGGCCGGTCCTGCAGGGGCTGCGGAAGCCGGTCAACGACCTGTCCCGCGGCTGCACGGTGGAGGACATCGTGAACACCGTGGCCATCACGGCCATCCAGGCACAGGCGCCGGCGTCCTAGGACCCTTCGGCCGGCTCCAATAAAGGACGGCGCCGGCACCCGCCCGGGTGCCGACGTCCTCCTTTACGCTGCGGTCAGCTGTTGTCCGGCTTGGCCAGGCTCTCCTTGTCCTCCTGCTTGGCGGGCTCGTCGGACAGGCCCTGCGGCGTCAGGTCCAGGTCCTCCGTGTTCCCGGGCGCCTGCGGCGCCTCGCCGGTCTCACCGGCCTTGACCCCGCCGGTGTCATCCAGGGCCGGGTTGGCGCCCTCGGCGCCGGTGGGGTCCTTGCTGCCGGAGCCGGCGTTGAGCGGCGCCGTGCTGCTGGATCCGGTGTTGGTGGGGTCGTTCTCGTCGATCGAAGTGGGCTCGTTCGTCATTGGAATGTCCTCTCGGCGTGGTCCAGCCTGTCCGCCGACTGTAGGCACAGCCTGCCCCGATCCGCAAGGAACCCGGCAGCCGGCCCGGGGGCGGCCCCGCGAGTTGGCACTTAACGGCCGTCCCGGCGTGGGCCATTGTCCCTAAAAGCCATCTCGCGAAGGGGGGACGGGGAGTCCCAGACCCGGCACATATAGTGGGGACTGAACCGCAGAAGCAAAGGCTCAGGAGGCCCCACATGCTCGTGCTCGTCATCAACTCCGGCTCGTCCTCGCTCAAGTACCAGGTGCGTGATGTCGCGGCCGGGACCGTGCTCACCGAGGGGCTGATCGAGAAGATCGGGATGGGCAACGGGGGCGACGGCGACGGCGAAATTGTGGGCCCGCGCGACCACGCGGAAGCACTGGAGCAGGTGGATGCCGCTATCCACCAGGAGCTGGGCGACCTGCAGCTGGCGGCGGTGGGGCACCGGGTGGTCCATGGCGGGGAGCGGTTCGCCGAGCCCGTGCTGATCGACAACGAGGTCACCCGCGCCATTGAACGGCTCAACCCCCTGGCTCCGCTGCACAACCCCGCCAACGTCCTGGGCATCCGCGCCATCACCAAAAAATGGCCCGACATGCCGCAGGTGGCCGTGTTCGATACCGCGTTCCACCGCACTCTCCCCGAGCACGCCTGGCGCTACGCCGTCCCGGACGAGCTGTACACCAACCACGGCATCCGCCGCTACGGCTTCCACGGGACCTCGCACGAGTACGTCACGCGCCGGGCGGCCGGGTTGCTGGACATCCCGGTGGAGGAGTTCGACGGCGTCATCGCCCACCTGGGCAACGGCGCCTCCGTCACGGCGGTTCAGGGCGGCCACTCGGTGGACACGTCGATGGGCTTCACGCCGCTGGAAGGCCTGGTGATGGGCACCCGCTCCGGCGACCTGGACCCCTCCATCCTGGTGTTCCTGGCCCGGGCCGGCTGGACCCCCGAGGACCTGGATTCCATGCTGAACCGCGAATCAGGGCTGAAGGGCCTGGCCGGCAACAACGACATGCGCTCCGTGGTTGAAGCGTCCGAGGATGGTGACTCCAGGGCCGCTACGGCGCTCGCCGTCACGTCCTACCGGCTGGCTAAGTACATCGGCGGCTACCATGTGGCGGTGGGCGGGGCCAAGGCCCTCGTGTTCACGGCCGGGATCGGGGAAAACTCGCACCAGTTCCGCGCGCTGGTGGCGGACAGGCTGGGCGCCCTGGGCATAGAGCTCGACGCCGGCCTGAACGCCCAGCGGTCCAAGGAACCGCGCGTGGTTTCCACGCCGCAGTCCGCAATTCCCGTCCTGGTGGTACCCACCGACGAGGAGCGGGCGATCGCGGAGGCGACAGCCGCCGTCGTTAATTCCTAGGCGCGGCCTTTGAGGATCAGGTTCCAGTACACCTGCGGGAAGATGTCCCTGTCCACCAGCCAGGAGAGCCTGCTTTCGTTCCAGGTGGGCACCCGGGGGATGGTGGGCATGGGCCGGTAGCGGTCGTCGAACTCGGCGAACACCACGGTGTTGCGTGAAACGGTGAACGGGCACACCGAGTAGCCGTTGTACTTCCGGGGAAGCGGCTTGCCTTTCCGCGCCGCCACCAGGTTCTTCGCCAGCACCATGGTCTGCTTGCGCAGCGCACCGCCGGATTTGGAATTCGTGGTGCCGGCGGCGTCCCCCAGGGACCACACATTGTGGTACCGGAGATGCCGCAGCGTCTGCCGGTCCACCTCCACGAACCCGCCCTTGTCCCCGGCCGCCGGCAGGTCCGTGGCCTTCAGCCAGTCCGGTGCCGACTGCGGCGGAACCGCGTTGAGCACGTCGTACTGCAGCGATTCCTGCTCCCCGGTCTCGACATTGCGGATGTTCGCCATCCGGCGGGCGCCATCCACAGAAACCAGTTCGCTGTTGGTCCACAGCTCAATGCCGTACTCGCCGATCTTGCGGTCCAGCTCCCGGTCCACCTCCGGCACGCCGAACACGGTGGGGTAGGGCTGGACCATGACCACGCGCATCTTGTCCAGGACGCCCTGCTCCCGCCAGTAGTCGCAGGCGAGGTACATGGGCTTCTGGCTGGCGCCGCCGCACTTAATGGGTCCCGCGGGCATGGTGAAAACGGCAGTGCCGGCCTCCAGTCCGCGAAGGAGCGTCCAGGCCTTGGGCGCCAGCTCGAACTCGTAGTGCGAGGCGCCGTGCGGTGAATGGACGGCACCGGCCAGCCCGGGCACGGCGTCCCAGTCGTACTGCAGCCCCGGGCACACCACCAGCTGCCCGTACGCCACACTGGACCCTGATGCGAGCGTGACGGTGTTGGCGTTCGCCTCCACGTCCACCGCGCTGTCCCGGATCCAGGTGACACCGTTGGGGGTCACCGACTCCTGGGTGCGGACCGCCTCCTTGGCCGAGGCCCGGCCGCCGGCGATGTGCGAGAACAGCGGCTGGTAGAGGTGGTGGTCTTTGGGCTCGATGATTGCCACGTCCTTGACCCCGTAGCGCTCCAGGCGTGCCGCCAGTGACACCCCGGCGTTGCCGCCGCCGATGATCACCACCTCGTGCTGCGCAGCCACGGCGCTACTTCTTCTCCGTCAGGGCGGACGCCTTGTGCGCCGCGCGGGCGCCGTTTTTGCCCTGCGGCGTGTTCCATTCCACGGACGTTCCCTTGCTCAACGACATCTGATCTCCTAGCTGGGGTTTGCGGTGGGTTGGGGCTCCACGGCGGGGGCCGTGCCCCCAGTATCCGCCGTTGGCACCGGTGTCTCAACGGGTGCGTACGACGGCGGCGCCCCGCCTCCCGCCGGCTGCGTTGCCGGGGCGGCGGCCGGCGCTGTTCCTGCCGGGGCGGGTGCCACTCCGGCCGGCTCGGACGCCAATCCGGCCGGTGCCTGCGAGGCGGGCGCAGCAGGGGCGTTGGTTCCGGTGGGTGCCGGCGTGGGGGAGGACGTGGCTGGGGCATCCGTATTGCGGGGGGCGGTTGGATCGGCCTTGATAATGGCCGTGATCTGCTCCTTGTACGCCGCGAGCCGGGCCTGGATTTCCGAGAGCGGGACGTTCTGGAGGTTCCGCCCGTACTCGGCAATCTCCGCCCACAGGGCGTTCAGCCGGGCCAGGCTGTCGCTGCCCAGCGGTCCGTCGAGGGTGAGGACCAGCTGGCTGGCCAGCGCATAGGTCAGGCAGTCGATGCAGTTGTAGTTGGCTGCGGCGGACAGGTTTTCGGGAACGATGACGTCCGTCTGGCCCACGATGAGGACCACCTGGAAGCCCACCGCCACAGCAGCGCAGCCGCTGCAGCTGGCGAACGCGTAGGCCTCGTTCCGGGTATCCACCGGTTCCCCGTCCTCGGCCCACACCAGGGTGAACGCCACGCTGTAGGTCACCGAACCGTCGGTGGTGTTCACAGCGAGGGCCTGGTTTCCGTCCTCCTCCGGGGCGGCGGGCCGGTCGAACGGGAACACCCAGGACGGCGCGGCGGTGGCTGGATCAACCGGGCCGGACCCGCCGGATCCTTCTGCCGGCACCAGCACCATGGCGAGCTGGGGGTTCTCCCGGGTGGGTTTCGCGGTGCCTTCCGGCCACAGCGCAACCGTGCGGCCGCTGCCGCCCTCACGCAGCACCGTGCTGCCCGCCTGCGGGAAGACCGAGGTAGTGGCATCAGCCAGCGTGCCGTGCTCGTAAGGCTGCACCGGACGGTACGTCCCGCCGTCGGGCCGCCATGCCCAGGCGAGCCCGGCGAGCAATGCGGCAATGGCACCCATGGCGGCGGTCCGCTGCAGCGTTCTCCCGCGGGTTTTCCGCCAGAGGCCGGTGACCAGCTGGCGCAGCAGCCGGAGCATGATGTACAGCATGCCGAGCATGGGCAGGGCGACGGCGGCGATCGCCAGGATACGCACGGCGGCGCCGGCCAAGTCCCCGGTGGCCAGGCTGGCGGCCAGCATCTCCCGCTGGGTGGCCACGCTGTCCCATGCAGTGGCCAGCAACCGCGGCAGGGCGATCACCATCATGGCCAGGCTGAAAAGGAGCAGCGGAACGGTGACCAGGACCCAGACCGTCACTAAGGTCCGGGCCCAGGGTTTGAGCGTGTGGCTTTCCGGTTTGCCCCAGTGCCAGGGCAGCAGACCCTGCAGTGTGGGCTTGATGCGCCGGAACAGGTCCGGGACGCCGGCGGTGTCCGCCAGGATGTGGTACCCGTCGAACCGGACCAGGGGGAGGAGCTGCCGGACCATTTGCAGGATCTGGGTGACCACCACCAGCAGCAGGGCGTCGAACCCGGTGGCCCACCAGAGGCCCATGACGGCGACGGCCACCATCGCGTTGAAGTACAGCCCGCCCAGGTCGGTGCGGAGCCGGCCGCCGCGGCCAAGCCGGTACGAATCCGTGACGTCCGTGAAGAAGGCGGGCCAGACGAGATACAATCCAGCGCCCATGGCGCCTGGCGTTGCGCCGCCCCTGCGGGCTGCGGCGGCGTGGCCGAATTCATGGAAGCCGGCCGAGAATATGGTGATGGCGAAGACCAGCAGCAGCAGCGCGGGATTCGCAAATGCTTCGTGTGTGGCCGAGCCCAGGCCTTTGACCATCAGCACCCACCAGCAGGCTGCCAGGAACGCGGCCGTGACGGCGACGACGATCAGTGGGTTGAAAAGCACCGCGAATGGGGCGGTGATTTTGCGTGTGCGCTCCGGGTCCGTCACGGTGTAGCGGAACCGCATGCCCAGCAGGGGGTCTGCCTTGCGGACCTCGGGTTCGGAGCCGTCGGCAAGGCGCAGCAAACCCATCGGCAGCAGCTGCGTGTCCATCAGGGTGCGCACGTTGTCGCCGCTGACCAGCCGGCCCGAGCCCTGGCTCGCGTGCCGGGCGATCTCCTCCACGTCCCGTGTCCCGTCCGCCGCCTCCAGCACCAGGTAGAGCAGCCGGGTCAGCTGCAGCGTCTGGCCGTCCGCACGGCGCACCAGCGAGGGCGCTTCGCGGTAGCCGGACCCTTCGGACCGGCCGAGGAGTTGGACACCGTTCGCCCGGGCAGGGAATTGCCGGGGGTGTTCGGCGGTGGAGGCAGGGGACGGCGGCGGGCCGGCCTCGGGGCGCGGCCCGCCGGTGGCGTGGCTCATCTGGGCTTACTGCTGCAGGTCGGACTGCTGGTCGGCAGAGGCGTTGGCTTCGCCCTCGATGTTCTGCGAGATGATGGCGTCCTGCTCGGACACGGCGTAGGCCTGGCTGTCGATGGAGCCGATGTTGGCGGCCACGGCTGCGTCGATCGGTGCGGCCACGTTCGCGTTCGCTGCAACGGCGCCGTTGATGGGCGCGGCGATGTCCGCGTCGGCGGCGAGGTCCACGTTGACGTTGAGCAGGTCCCCGTCCAGCGCTGCGGTGGGGTCTGTGGGTAGGGCACCGACGTTTGGCAGGGCATCCTCGGAAGTGGTGCCGTCCGCCGTCGTGCCGCCCCCGATAGTGTCGTCGGCCTGGTTGATGGTGCTGTCCTGGGTGGACTCGGCATTCGCGTCAGCAGTGATGCCCTGCTCGATGACGACGCCCTGGTCGGCCAGCGCCTGGGCATCGGAGCCGTAGGAGAGGATGTTGGCCGAGGCGGCGGCGTCGATCGGCGCGGCCACGTTCGCGTTGGCGGCAACGGCCAGGTCGATGGGTGCCGCGGCGTCGATGCCAAGATCCAGGTCCGCGTTCAGGTCCAGGACCGAGGCGACTTCCTTGTCCGGCAAAGCTGTGGCCTGCTCCGCGAGCAGTTCGTCGTCAGTCAGGGGACGCATTTCGTGTTCCATGCTTCTGCAACCTCCGGTACGGCGCGGGTTGGCCTGCCCCCAGCGGGCAGCCCTGCGCCCCACAATAGTAAGCATGATTAGCATTTTTGCGTACCGTCCGGACGACCGTATTACTGCACGTCGTTCAGCCATTGACAGGAGTTGAGGGGAGGTCCAAGCTGTCGCTGTGCCTGCCTTCCCGCCGGCAGAGCCGTGCCGGCACCAGGTGCCCTTCAAAGGAGAATCCCGTGCCTGTTGTAGAAGAAAGTGTCGTCATTGCCCGCCCGCCGCAGGAGGTCTTCGAGTTCCTGTCGAGGTTCGAAAACATCGCCGTCTATGATTCCTCGGTCACGTCCTCGGAGCAGATCGGTGATGGGCCGTTGGGGGTGGGTACCCGTGGACGGGGAACCAGCAAGATCATGGGGCGGCAGTTCGACTGGACGGTGGAGATCGTGGAGTTCGATCCGCCCCGGCGCATGGTGTCCCGGTCAGTCGAAGGCAAGCTGGACTTCACGGTGACGCTCACGCTGGAACCGGCCGACGGCGGCACCCGCCTTACCCAACGGATCGAGGCCGCGTCAGGGCTGGGCGGCGTCTTCGGCAAACTGGCCGATCCCCTCGTGGAGCGTGCCCAGGGCCGGACGGTCCGCGCCAATCTTGAAACCCTGGCTGAGTGGTTGGCCGAACATCCCAACTCCTGATCGGCCAATCACCCGTAAGTTCCAAAGCCGCCCCCATCCACCCATATGGCAATGATGCCGGTGCAAACCATTACCGGCCTGCCCGCCGGGGCCGGGCAAGTTCCCTGGGATGGCCCCGCCGTCCGGATCATCGAGCATCAGGCCACCCGAATGGCGGCGCGCCTTGTTTATCCCTGCTTCAGGCCCGCGCCGGGCAGCAGTTCCGCCGCGCCGAGGGAATCGGCGATGAAAGCGTAGTCCCACGCACGCTCGCGCCACTGAACGTACCGGCCGGACGCGCCGCCGTGGCCGCCGTCCATCTCAATCTTCATGACGATGGGTTCGGAGCCGGTGGTCTTGCTGCGCAGCTCCTGCACCCACTTCGCCGGCTCCACATAGAGCACACGGGTGTCGTTGAAGGACGTGACGGCGGCGATCTTGGGGTACGCCACCTCCCGCACATTCTCGTAGGGGGAGTAAGACTTCATGTACGCGTACACCTGGGGGTCCGTGATGGGGTTGCCCCACTCCTCCCATTCGAGGGCGGACAGCGGCAGGTCCGGGTCCAGGATGCTGGTCAGCGGGTCCACGAACGGCACCTGCGCCACGATCGCCGCGTACTTTTCCGGCGCCATGTTGGCCACCGCGCCCATGAGCAGGCCGCCGGCTGAGCCGCCCAGCGCCGCGATCCGTGCGGGGTCCACCCAGCCCGAGCCGGCGAGCCAGTCGGTGGCGGCAATGAAATCGGTGAACGTGTTCTTCTTGGTGAGCTTCTTGCCGTCCTCGTACCAGTGCCTGCCCAGTTCGCCGCCGCCGCGGATGTGCGCAATCACGAACACCACCCCGCGGTCCAGCAGCGACAGGCGCGCGATGCCGAAGCCCGGATCCATGCTCATCTCATAGGAGCCGTACCCGTACACCAGGCCCGCCGCCGTCGAATCCTGCTTGATGCCCTTGTGCCGCAGCACGGAGAGCGGGATCCGCGTGCCGTCCGCCGCCGTCGCCCACTCACGGGTTGCAATGTAGTTGGTTCCGTCGTAGCCGCCCAGCACCGGGCTTTCCTTGCGCAGCAGGAGCTCGCCGGCGGGCCGCTCCGGGGTGGGCAGCACGAAGTCGTAGACGCGCGACGGCGTGAAGTAGGAGGTGTAGCCCAGCCGGATGACCGGGGCCTCGTAGTCAGACCCGCCCACGCCCGCCGTGTAAAGCTCCTCGTCGAAAGCGGGCTCGACCGCGGCCTGCTGGGCCGGCGTGCCCAGCCCGGCCAGCCCCATCACCTGCACCCGCTCAATCGTGTCCTTGCGGATGGAGACGATGAGGTGCGTGGAGGTGACCCCCGCGCCGTTGACGCGGACGTCGTCGGAATGCTCGACGACGGTCTGCCACGTCTGCTGTGCCAGCGGCTTTTCCAGCTCCGCCGGGTCCGCCAGGGAGACCATGGAGTTGATGGCGCCGCGGTTGTGCGTGAGGAGGATGCGCTCTGTCTTTTGCCCGTCCGGGCCCTCCAGCAGGAAAGGCTCCGCCTCGTAGAGAACCCGCTCGTTCCGGGAGATGACGGTGCTGACAGTCCCGGCGGGATCGTCGAAGCGGAGCAGCCGGGTCTCACTGTATTCGGAGCAGCCAATGCCCAGCACCAGGTGGCGCCGGTCGGCAGAGAGCTCGAAGCCCAGCCACATGGCGGCGTCGTCCTCCTGGTAGATGACCACGTCCTCGGTCACGGGCGTGCCCAGGACGTGCGCCTTCACCTGGTACGGGCGCCAGGAATCGTCCACCACGGTGTAGAAGATGCGGGTGCCGTCCGGGGAGAACGAGACACCGTAGAAGACGTTCTCGATGATGTCCGGCAGCAGCTGGCCGGTGCGCAGGTCCTTGATACGGAGGGTGAAGCGCTCGTCGCCTGAGTTGTCCACGGCGTAGGCGTAAAGGTCGCCGTCCACTGTCACGGCCGAACCGCCTACCGAGAAGAAAGGCTTGCCCTCTGCCTCGACGTTACCGTCCAGCAGGACTTCCTCCCCGTGAATGGCGACGCCGGGCTCGACGGCGGGCGGGGTCCAGTCGGCGATCTTGTCGTCGGTGTCCGCGGCCCTGACCCGGCATTGGATGCCGTACTCCTTGCCCTCCACCGAGCGGCTGTAGTACCACCAGCCGTCCTTGCGGTGCGGAACCGACAAATCGGTTTCCTGCGTCCGGCCCTTGATTTCCTGGAAGATGGCTTCGCGGAGCGGTTCCTGGTGTGCGGTGACTGCCTCCTGGTAGGCGTTCTCGGCCTTCAGGTGCTCAACCACCTCGGCGGACTCCTTGTCCCGCAGCCACTCGTAGCTGTCCACGAAAGTATCCCCGTGGTGCGTCCGGTCCAGGGGGACCCTCTTGGCCACCGGCGGGGTGGCGGCGGACATGGACGTGCTGGCGGAATCCTGCAGCGGAGTGGAGGTCATGCCTTCAATATATCCACCACCCCTCACAATGGCCGGGGCCGTTCGCTACCGGGGGAGCGGCCCCCGCCACTACCGCCCAACCCCGACGCTCTCTCACCTTTGGTGGCTTTTTCCTGAACGCCCTTTCACCCAGGTGGGAGGGCGTTTGGGTGGGAGGTGCCAAAAGTGAGAGAGGGTGACGGGGCCCGACGGTACTGCCCTAGTGGGGTTCGGGTGGCAGGCGTATTCTGTTCACGCCAAGGCACATCGCCCAGCGAGAGAGGGGAAGCTTATGACCATCCCGCCAGTGCACGAACCCGAGCCGTTCCCGCCGGAGCCCGGGCCGGACCCGACGTCGCCTGATCCCACCCAGCCCGGCCATCCGGGGCCGCCGGCCCCGAACCCGTTCCCGACGCCGGAGCCTCCAGGGCCGCTGCCCGTGCCGGATCCGGGCCCGGCACCGCTCCGCCCGGACCCCACCAGGAGCTGACGAAAGCCCGGCAGGGTACAGCAGAAGGGGCCTTTCGCGTACCGCGAGGGGCCCCTTCCCCATGCCCCGGGAGGCGGCAAAAAAATTCGAAAATTCCTTGCCGGACCGCTTGCAGATCTCTGTCGTCAGTGCTAAAAAATCTATATCAGCCAATACAGATCGGCTGGTACTCAAAACAAGTGTTGGACCATCTCTTACGAGGAGGGAAGCCATGTTGATGCGAACCGATCCGTTCCGCGAGCTGGACAGGCTGGCCCAGCAGGTCCTCGGAACGGCAGCGCGTCCGGCAGCCATGCCGATGGACGCCTGGCGGGAGGACAAGGAATTCGTCGTGGCCTTCGATCTGCCCGGCGTTGCGGTGGACTCAGTGGATCTGGATGTGGAACGGAATGTCCTGACGGTGCGGGCCGAGCGGCCCGACGTTGCGGGCAAGGACACCGAGTTGATCGCCTCCGAGAGGCCGCGCGGCGTCTTCAGCCGCCAGCTGATCCTCGGCGATACCCTGGATGTGGACAACATTAAGGCAAGCTACGACGCCGGTGTCCTGACGCTGCGGATTCCTGTCGCCGAAAAGGCCCAGCCGCGCAAGATCGAGATCGAAACGAAGGGGGCTAAGCAGGAAATCGCCGCCTAGTTCCCTTGAAGGATCGGGATGTCGGGTATTTCTGTTGACTGCCAGTGTGGGGCGGGTCGCCTTGAAGTGCACGCCACAGCGCCAGACAGCGCATCGGCAGCGTAAACCTGAACTTCCCGATGTGGTGGCCCCCGGCTTGGCCGGGGGTCGTCCTAAGTTACCGGCGGGGATGCCTTGTATTGGCCCGCCTGCCGGTGCTAGAACAGGGTTACCGGGAGGATCCGAACGCGTTGTATCTGCCAGTATTGGGCGGTTTGCCTTTAAGGAACGCCACAGCGCCGGTAGCGCATCGGCAGTTGCGAGTGATCCCCTCCGATACGATGGCCCCCGAGCTTCCAAGCAGGGGGCCATCCCCTTGCGCTGAAATAACTGCCCGAACCAACCTGCAAGGCCAAGCATCCAGCGAAATCAGGTGTTCAGCTCCAGCATGAGCGCGGGCAATTCGTCCGCGAGTTCGCGGGCAAGGAATCCCAGCGGTCCCATCCTGCTGGCCAGCCGGTCGGCGGCCGCGGCGTGAAGATGCGTTCCCCAGCATGCCGCCTGCGCGCTGGTGGTTCCGCGGGCCCTGAGTCCGGCGATCGCACCGGCCAGGACATCCCCGCTTCCCGAGGTCCCGAGTCCGCCGTACCCCGTGGTGATCTTCCACAGTTCCGGTTCCCCGCCGCCACCAGGACGGGGCGGCTGGGCGATGATGCCCTGGCAGCTCACCACTGCGTCGAACTGGCTGGCAATCGCGGCCACGTCGGTTTCCAGGTCGTCGATTTCACGGCCCAGCAGAATCGCCGCTTCCTTCGGATTCGGGGTCAGGATCAGCCGGCCCCGCCAAGGTTCCAGCTGTTCTTCAAGTCTGGCCAGGCCGCCCAGGGCGTAGGCATCAAGGATGACGGCGGCACCACGGCCGTCATCGGCCCTGCCTGACGATTCCTCCCGCTCCAGCAGGGCCCGCAACAGCTCTTCAGCCAGGTCAGGATCGTCAAGGCCCGGTCCCACGAGGATGGCGTCCGCCCGGTCCAGGTACGAGGAGATCCGGTCCAGTCCGCCAGCCTCGATGGATCCGTCGGCGGTCTCGGGCAGGGCGATGGCCCCGCATTCCGGCAGCGCCACCCCCACCTGCACCGCCACGGATTCGGCGACCGCGAGGGTCAGCTTCCCGGCACCGGCGCGGAGGGCGGCAGCTCCGGCGAGCAGGGCAGCACCCGGCGTTACCCGGGCACCGCCGATTACCAGCACCGAACCGCGGGAATACTTGTCCTCACCTGCGGCCGGCAGCGGCCACTCGCGCAGCAGCGACGGCGTGACCAGGACGGGGTCGGCGGCATCACCGCGGGTGGACACTTGTATCCCCTGCATGCTCGGTAACCTCCACGCCCTGCTCGGTGAGGTGGTCGGCCACGTTGAAGCTCTCGAGGGTCCACGGCCCGGCACCCGACGGACGCACGTATTTGGTGATCGAGGCATTCAGCACCGAGTTACTGGCGGCAAGGTCCAGGAGCTCCCGTTCGGACAAGCCCTCCAGCACGTAGCGGAACAGCATGATCACGGCATCGTGGCAGACCAGCATCACCCGGTGCCCGCTGCCCAAGTTGTTCAGTTCGTCCAGAACCGAGCGCAGCCGGAGGGCCACGTCCGCCCAGGATTCCCCACCCGGCGGCCGGTAGTACAGCTTGCCCAGCCAGGTCCGCCGTTCCACCTCGTCCGGGTATCGCTTCTCCACGCCGAGCCGGGTCAGCCGGTCCAGGATGCCCAGTTCACGGTCACGCAGCCGTTCGTCGGTGCGCACCTTCGCCGGCCAGCCAGCCGTTTCCACGGCGATCTCCGCGGTCTGGCGCGCCCGGGCGTAGGGGGAGGACACCACGGCATCAGGGCGGAACTCCTCGGCGATCCGGGCCAGCGCAGTGCCCAGCGCCTTGGCCTGTTCCTGCCCGGTGCCGGAAAGGTTCACGTCGGCGTCTCGGGCGGGCACCTCGATGACCTCGGCCCCCGCCAGCCGCGCCTCGGTGGCGGCCACGTTGCCTTCGCTCTCGCCGTGCCGGATCAGCAGCAGCTCCACCGCCCCGGCTTCCTGTACAGCCTGTGTCAGTCCGTCGTCGTTCAAGAAAGATCACCCCGTCCGCGTTCGGTTCCGAATGGAGGAACACTACCAGCGGCGTACCCACGGGGCCGGGAAAATAACGGACGACGGCGACGGGCCACCGGGGAGCGACCCCCGCCAGCCACGCCCGGGCGGCCTACCCTTCCGGCGTCAGCACCTTGGAGAACACCGTGGCGCCGTTGGCGTTCCGCAGGCTGACCGTGAAGGTTTCGGCATCCAGCTGGACGTGCCCGAAGAACTGGTTCTCGCCGTCGCGCGGTGATTCGCCGGGGAAGCGCCCGGCCTTGGCGAACACCACCTCGGGCCCAAACGTGTCATCCATGGTGTTCGGCCCGAAGGACCCGGCGGCGATGGGCCCGGCTACGAACTCCCAAAACGGGTTGAAATCCGTGAACGCGGCGCGCTCGGGGGAGTAGTGGTGGGCGGCGCAGTAGTGGACGTCCGCGGTCAGCCACACCACGTTCTTGACCCGGTTTCGCTTGAATGCGCTGAGCACGCCGGCGATCTCCAGCTCGCGGCCCAGCGGAGCGCCGGGGTCGCGGTTGGCCAGGCTCTCCTGGTTCACGGCGCCGTCGGGAACGATGATGCCCAGTGGCAGGTCCGCGGCGATCACCTTCCAGGTGGCCTTCGACGCCGACACCTCCCGGATCAGCCAGTCCACCTGCTCCTGGCCCAAGATGTTCGTGGCGTAGGCCTCCTTGCCGTCCGTATTGGGCGACTTGAACGTGCGCATGTCCAGGCAGAAGATGTCCAGCTGCGGGCCGCGGCGGATCTTCCGGTAGATGCGCGCGGGCTGATACTGGCCGGCGTCGTCGAACGTTCCGGGCCGCCATAGCGCAGCACTGTCAGCGATGGGCATGTTCTCCTGCCACGCCTGCCGGCCGCGGGCAGCAAGCGTGTTCACGTCGCGGACCGTGTAGCGGGGGTCCTCCAGGATTTCGCCCGGGTACCAGTTGTTGGTGGTTTCGTGGTCATCCCAGTTGGCGATGACGGGCACGTCCGCGAACATGGCGCGCATGTTGGCGTCCATCGAGTTGTAGCGGTGCCGGCCGCGGAACTCGGTCAGCGTTTCGGCCACCTTGGACACCTCCTCGGTAACCAGGTTCCGCCACACCTGGCCGTCTTTTTCCACCACGGTTTCCGCGAGTGGGCCGTCGGCGTACACGGTGTCGCCGGAGTGGATGAAGAAGTCCGGCCGGGTATGGTGCATGGCCCGGTAGCCGCGCATCCCGCCGATCTCCTCGTTGATGCCCCAGCCCTGCCCGGCGGTGTCGCCGGTCCACACGAAGCTTTGGGCGGACGACGCCGGGACGTCACCGCCGTGGCTCGTGTCGCCGGTGCGCCCCCTGCCGTTGTACGACCCGGCGTCGGGGGCCGTGCGGAAGGTGCCGCGGACCGTCTCACCGGCCGCGCCGCCGTCGTCCTCGAAGCTGATTTCAAGCGCGAACCGCGTGTTGGGCGGCAGGTTGCCCGCGTGGATCTTCGCCGTGAAGTCGGAGGCCTGGGTGGCCCGGGGGCCGCGGAGGGTGCGCTCAAAGGCGCCGCGCCCGCGCAGGATCCCGCCGGCGTCGTTCACGGCGCGCAGGACGGCCGTCATCCGGCCGGCTCCCGACGAGCGGGACCACAGCACTGCCGAATCCGACGTCACGTCGCCGGTGGCGATGCCGCTGGGCAGGGTGAGCCGGTTGCGGACCAGGGCGACGCCGGCGGGGGACCGGGTGGGTGCGGCGTTTGCGGCGGCAGGGACGGAGGTCAGTGCGGCGGCCAGGACGGAGCCCTTGACCATGGTGCGGCGGGAGATGTCAGCGCGGGAGTTCGAAGTCATGCCTTCAGGTTCCCGCCGGCCGGCGGATGGACTGTTTCCCGCGGATGAACTGCCGGCAACCCGGGGCTGAACAGCCGGGTCTTAGCGTCCGTCCCAACCTGGGGCGGCGACTACTGATTCCGGGTCCCCCTAGGGCCTGGCGAACTCAGCGATCCGGCCGTCGCGCAGGGCAGCCCCAACGGCCGCGACGGCGCCGTAGTCGGGGAACAGCACCGACTGCCCGGCCACGAATCCGGCACCGGCAGTAGGCAGCGTCATGGTGCCGATCGCGTTCGCGTCAAGGTTGCGGAGGCTGTAGGCCAGGATGGCGGCCTGCACAGGGTCGAAGCCACGGTCCACCGTGAGGCAGCAGGAGGCGAAGTCCACCAGCCCGCGGACGGCGTTGACGTCGTTCAGCGCCCCGCCCGCGGTAAGCCGGGCCAGGATGGCACGGAGCAGGATCTGCTGGTTCCGGACCCGCTGGAAGTCACCGTCAGCGAACGCGTACCGCTCGCGGGCGAACTCCAGGGCGGACTGCCCGTCCAGGTGGTTCACGCCCGCGGCGAAGACGTGCCCGGTGTCGTGGGTGGACTGGAACGCGATGGGCACGTTCACGTCGATCCCGCCCAGCCCGTCAATCAGGCCCCGGAAACCGTGGAAGTCCAGCATCAGGGTGTGGTCGATGGTGATTCCCAGCAGCGACTGCACTGCCGAGGTCTGCATGTCGATGCCGCCGTACTGCAGGCCGGCGTTGATCTTCGCGCCGCCGAAGCCGGGGATGTCCACCCAGGTGTCGCGGTTGATGGACACAATGTAAAGCGTCCGGCGGTCAGCAGGGACATGGACCACCATCAGGGTGTCGGCGCGGTGGTCGATGGGTTCGCCGGTTGCCGCGGTGTGGGCTGCTGCGTCCCGGGCGCTTGCGCGGCTGTCGCTGCCGATCACCAGCACGTTCATGGGGGCTGCCGGAAGTTCCGGGATAGGCGGTGGCGGCGGGGGTGGGGGAGGCGGTGCCGGCGTTGTTTCCGTGGGCGTTTCCGACGGCGTGGGGCTGGCTGATTCGGTCTGGGCCGCCGCTGGCTGGGCTTCCGATCCGACGCGGTTCAGGCTGACCACCGCCACTACGGCCACGGCCGCGAGCACCAGAGCCAGCAGTGCCGCAATCCAGCGCCGCCGCCCGTGTGCCACCATGCTGCTGTTGCCGGCCGGGTTGGCGCGGGACGGGCCGGAATCCGGGGCGCCGGATGGGTCAGAACCGCCTGGGGTGCTCATGGTGCCTCCGCCTCATCGTGACTGGTGGGATCAGTGTCCGCCCGCCAGCCCCTCGTTGGCTACAAACTTGTCCAAACTGTCATCTGCGAGGGCCCCGGAAATTTTCGCAATGGCACCATGATCGGGCAGGACGATGGACTGGCCGTCGGCAGAGGTGCCGATTCCCTGGGTGGGCAGGGTGAACATCACCATGTCACCGGCCCGCACGTCCCGCAGTTCCAGTGCAAGACGGGCAAGGGTGGCCGCATCCAATCCGCTGTCCACGCTGATGAACGGGGCCATGGCGCTGATGACGTTGTGGACCTTCACAGGGTTGAGGAGGGTTTCCGCGCTCAGGTTCCTTGCCAGCAGTGCCTGAACGAATGCCTGCTGGTTGCGCACCCGCTGGTAGTCGCCGTCGGCATACGCGTAGCGCTCACGGACGAAATCAAGGGCACCTTTCCCGTCCAGCAGGGTGGGTCCCTCGGCGTAGGCGCGGTCGCTGTGGATGGACACGAAGGGCTGGGTGACGTTGACCTCCACCCCGCCCAGCGCGTCGGTCAGGCCCACGAAACCCTCGAAGTCGATCATGGCCACGTGGTCGATCCGCTGGTTGAACAGCGACTCCACCGTCTGCACCATCAGCGGCACGCCCCCGTACGCCAGGGCAGCGTTGATCTTGGCCTGGCCGTGGTCCGGGATGCTGATCCACAGGTCCCGCATGAGGGAGATGGAGAAGATCCTTGAGCGGTCCGCCGGGACGTGGACCAGCATGAGGGTATCCGCCCGCTGGTTGGAGTTGCTTCCGGACAGCGCCTCGCCGGACGTGGCTCCGCGGCTGTCGGTGCCCATCACCAGGATGTTCACGGAGGTGCCGTGCCCGGCGTCGTTCGTTCGTGCCGCTGCCGCGCCCGCTCCCGGAACGCTGCCCGAGCCTCCGGCCGCCCCTCCAGGGTCCGCCGCCCGGGCCCTGGGCTTGGGCCGCGTGGACTCCGCCGGGAAGGCGTTGTCGATGGTGGTGGTTTGGGAATCGTAGATCTGGCCCAGGTTGAACAGGTATGCGCCGGCCGACGCGGGCACCAGGACCGCCACCGCCAGGAGCACCAGAAGAACTACCCGCAGGGGATGCCGGCGCTTTTGGGGATTCGCGACGCCGGACGGCAGGGTGCTCGGGTAGTTCGGCTGGGTGCCCATTGCGGAAAATTAGCACCGGCAAAATGGCGCTACAGCGGGGGAATCCGCAGAAAAACCGCAGGGTAGTCCGCAGCCTTTGCAGTGCGGTACGCCGCCGAATGTACGGCAGGTTTACGACGGCGGCGCCGGGGCCCGGACCCGCAGGTCACCGCAGTCATGGGAACGGTGCCGGGCCGCCGGAACGCTACAGCGTATTGGACGCTTCCCGGCGATCGGGGGAGTTCAGCCGGGCGTGGCGCAGGATGGACACGATGGCCGGGGCGAGCTCATCCTCCATCTGCCGGTACACCTCCGGGGCGCGCCGGTAGGGGTCGATGACGTCGTTGTCGGCGGCGTCCGCGGGCAACGCGAGGTGGCGCACCCCGGCCGCCCGGGCAGGGAGGCTGCGCCAGAAGGCGGCGTTGGCAGCAAGGGGATCGCCGCCGTCGGGCACGTCGGCAGCGGCGACGGGAGCCTGGGAGGAGGCCGCCCGCTCGTCCAGCACGTTGAGCATGCGGGCGAACTCACGGATGGTGAAGGTGCGCTTCAGCAGCGACGCATCCAGCTGCAGCACCTCGCCCCGGTGGCCCGAGGTCATGGTGAGCACCAGGTCCACGCCGCGCAGGATTTTCGGCGTGAGCTGGCGGGCCGCGAAGCCGTCCGGGTTGCCGCCGAAGGTGCGCACGATGTCCGCGGAGATGGGCTGGATGGGGTCGCCCACCATTGCCCGGGTCCCGGCGCTGGACACCTGGAAACCGCCCGGCAGCACCTGGTCGAGCCCTGCCTGCAGCAGCCGCTCGGCCACAGGGGAGCGGCAGATGTTGCCGGTGCAGACGGTCAGGATGCGTACCGGTGCGGATGTGTCCAAGGAGATGTCTCTTTTCCCAGCTGGTGACGGACCGTTCAGCCCGTGCCTTTCAACTTAACACGCAACACCCGGACGCTCTCTCACTTATGGCGGCCTTTCCCTGGACGCTCTCACTACCAATACGGTTACACTCCCGCCACGATGGAAGCAGGCCGGCCGGCGGAGAACAGGGAGGACGACATGACCGGAGAAGCCCGTCCCGAACGCGATTGTGTAATTGCCGGCGGTGGACCGGCGGGCATGGTGCTCGGGTACCTGCTCGCCCGCGCCGGCCTGCGGGTCACCGTGCTGGAAAAGCACGCGGACTTCTTCCGTGACTTCCGCGGCGACACCGTTCATCCCTCCACCGTGACACTGCTGGGGGAACTCGGGCTGCGCCGGAAGTTCCTGCAGCTGCCGCTCACGCGGCTGTCCACGATGGATGCCGTGGTGGACGGCCAGCGCTTCACCCTCGTCGACTTCCGCACCCTCCCGGGTCCCGACAACTTCCTGGTCCTGGCCCCGCAGTGGGATTTCCTGGACTTCCTTGCCCGTGAGGCCGCGGCCTACCCCAACTTTGAGCTGCTCATGGACACAGAGGCCACCGGACTCATAATGGAGCGGGACCAGGTGCGGGGCGTCTTGGCGTCGGCGCCCGACGGCGGACGTGAGTTCCGTGCGACGCTGACCGTAGCTGCCGACGGGCGTGCGTCGGTGCTCCGTGCAGCGGCGGGTTTGACCCCGGATGAACACGGTGTGCCTATTGACGTGCTCTGGTTCGGCCTTCCCAAACCACCCGAGCCGCCGCCCGCCACCCTTGGGTACATCTCATCCCGGGGTATGGTGCTGACGATTGACCGCGGAGACAGGTACCAATCGGGAATGGTCATCGCCAAGGGCGGTTTCGATGACCTGGAAAAGGCGGGGCTCGGCGCACTCCGAGAACGTATAACTTACGCGGCGCCCGTGCTGCGGCCGGTGGTCAACGCCCTGGAGGGATGGGATCAGGTCAAGCTCCTCTCCGTCCAGATCAACCGGCTCCGGCGCTGGCACCGTCCCGGGTTTATCGCGATCGGAGATGCCGCTCATGCGATGTCCCCCATGTTCGGCGTCGGCGTGAATTTTGCGATCCAGGACGCCGTCGCACTGGCGAACGCCATTGCGGAAGACCTCGCCGCCGGAACAGCACCGGCTGAGAAGCTCGCAGGCGTCCAGCGCCGGCGCGAGATGCCGGTGAAGTTAACACAGCGGCTTCAGCGCGCCGGACACCGGGCTCTCGCCAGGGCAACCAACGGCGGCCGCGTTGCGCCCCGGTGGCTCCCTCGGGTTCTCCGGGTTGCCTCACCGTTACTGCGCCGCATCACCGCCCGGTTTGTCGGTATCGGAATCCGCCCCGAGCACGTCAGCCGCTACTTCAGCCGGTGATCCGGCGGGCAGGGTTAGAGTCCGGCGGACAGCTCCTTCATCTCGGTGATCTCGGCTTCCTGGGCGGCGACAATCTCCCGAGCCAGCTGGACGGACTCCGGATGCTTGCCCGCGCCCAGCTCCTGTTTGGCCATGTCGATGGCGCCCTCGTGGTGCCCGATCATCTGCTCCAGGAACAGCCGGGCGGCCTCGCTTCCCTGGGAGGCCTTGAGCTTGTTGATCCCCTCCTCGTCCACCATGCCACCCATGGCGTGTCCGGAGTGGCCTGACGACGCGCTGGGCGCATTCCAGCTTGCAAGCCACCCTGTCATGGTCTCGATCTCGGGTGCCTGGGCGTCCTTGATCCTGGTGGCCAGAGCGGTGACGTCCGCAGGAACACCGGGCTTCGCGAGGACGATGTCGCTCATCTCAACGGCCTGGGCGTGGTGCGGAATCATCATCTGGGCGAAAGTGACGTCGGCATCGTTGTGGTCTGCCGACGCCGCTGCCGACGTGGCCGGTGCAGATGCAGTACTGGGGCTGGCATGGCCGCTATGCCCGTTCGCAGGCGCAGAGCTGGACGCGCACCCCGCCAGGCCAACCGCGGCAGCCAGGACAGCGGTAACAGTAACTGCAGAAAACTTCATGGGGAAATCCTTCCAGGGAGAGAGGGTTGCAGTGAAAGGCGCCATACGTGAGAGAGGGTTGCAGGGAAAGGCGCCATACGTGAGAGAGGGTTGCAGGGAAACGCGCCAAAGGTGGGAGAGCGTTAGGGGGTGAGGTTTAGGCGGCGCAGCAGCTGGGCGTTCAGCGCCACCACAATCGTAGATGCGGACATCAGCACGGCTCCCGCAGCGGGCGAGAGGACAATGCCGGCAAATGCCAGGACACCGGCGGCCAGGGGCACGGACAGGACGTTGTAGCCCGTGGCCCACACCAGGTTTTGCCACATCTTCCGGTAGCTGGCCCGCGACAGGTCCACCATGGACAGGACGGCCCGGGGGTCGTTCCCGGCCAGCACCACGCCGGCGGACTCCATGGCCACATCGGTCCCGGCGCCGATCGCGATGCCCACCTCGGCGCGGGCCAGGGCCGGGGAATCGTTGACGCCGTCACCCACCATGGCCACTTTCAGCCCGCGGGCCTGGAGTTCGGCCACCTTCTTGTCCTTATCCACCGGCAGGACCTCGGCGAACACCTCATCGATCCGGAGGTCCGCCGCCACGGCCCGGGCCACCTGCCGCGCGTCGCCGGTGACCATGGCCACCTTGACGCCCCGCCCCTGCAGGGCCGCCACTGCCTGCCGGGATTCCGGCCGCACCGCGTCCTCCAGGCTGACCGCACCCAGGACGCGGACGCCGTCGAGCACGTGCAGGACTGCGGCACCCCGGTCCACCCAGGCGCGGGTCGCCTCAGCCAAGCCGGAGGGTTCGACGGCGCCAAGCTCGCGCAGGAGCGCGGGCCCGCCAACGTGCAGCGTGCGTCCGTCCACACTTGCCCGCACGCCGCGCCCGGGCAGTGCGGTGAACGAGCCCGCGGCCGGCAGCGCCAAGTTCCGTTCCCGGGCCGCGCGGACGATGGCCCGCGCCACGGGGTGCTCGCTGTCCGATTCGACGGCGGCAGCCAGGGCCAGCAGGTCATCGGCATCAACGCCTTCGGCGACCGCCACGTCTTTCAGTTCCGGTTCACCGGTGGTGAGCGTTCCGGTCTTGTCGAAGAGGACAACGTCAATGGTCCGCATGCGCTCCAGGGCCATCCGGTTCTTGATCAGCACGCCGGCGCGGGCGGCCTGCTCGGTGGAGATGGCGATGACCAGGGGGATGGCCAGGCCCAGGGCGTGCGGGCAGGCGATCACCAGCACTGTCACGGTCCGGGTGACCGCCTCCGGGACGCTGCCCAGCAACGTCCAGGCGATAAAGGTCAGGGCACCGGCCGCGGCGGCGAAGTAGAAAAGGAAAGCCGCGGCGCGGTCCGCCAGCGCCTGCGCCCGCGAGGACGAGGCCTGGGCTTCCGCCACGAGCCGCTGGATTCCGGCCAGCGCCGTGTCATCACCCACGGCCGTGACCCTGACGCGGACGCTGCTGTCCGTGGCAACAGTTCCGGCCACCACCTGGTCGCCCGGGCCGCGCGGAACGGTCCTGGACTCGCCGGTGATCATGGATTCATCGAACTCGGCCTGCCCGTCCACCACTGTCCCGTCGGCGGGCAGCCGGGCGCCGGGCCGGACCAGGACCAGGTCGTCCGGCCGGAGTTCGGAGACTGGCACCGTTTCGGTACCGCTGTCCGTGACGCGCTCGGCCTCGTCGGGCAGCAGCGCCGCGAGGGCATCCAATGCACCCTGCGCCGAACCCAGCGCCCGCATCTCGATCCAGTGGCCCAGCAGCATGATGGCCACCAGCAACGCGAGCTCCCACCAGAAGTCCAGGTCGAAGCCGCCCAGGCCCAGGCTGGTGATCCACGAGGCCGCGAACGCCACGGTAATGGCCATGGCGATCAGCAACATCATGCCCGGCCGCCGGTCCCTCAGCTCCTGCAGCCCGCCCCTGAGGAACGGCTGCCCGCCGTACAGGAAAATGACGGTTCCCAGGACGGGCGGGATCCAGGCGGAGCCGGGGAACATGGGCGCCATGTAGCCCAGGATGTGTCCCACCATTGGGCTGAAGTAGACCACCGGAACGGACAGCACCAGGGTGAGCCGGAACCGGTTCTTGAACATCGCGGTGCTGTGCCCGGCATGCTGGCCGGACGTGTGCACGGTATGGTCATCACCGCCGTGGTCCTGGTGGGCCGCCTGGTGGTGCCCGTGCGCGGTGGGTCCGGCGGGGGGAGCAGGGTGACGGGTGAGGGTCCCGCCCGCCTCGCTGCCGTCGTCGTGATGGTGTGTGGGGTGATGCGTGTGGTCATGCATGGTTTGCTCCTTGGAGGGCTGCCGTTGCGCCCGGCGGCCTTAGCCACGGACGGTCAGCGCGGAAGGTCAGTGTGCGGCCAGGGAATACCCGGCGGTGGTGACGACCGTGCGGACGGCCTCCTCGGAGGCATCGCCGGCGACGGTGAGGCGGGAACGCCCGCCCGGGACCAGGTCTACGGACGCCGATTCAACGCCGTCCAGGGCGGCTACGGCCGTTTCCACAGTCATGACGCAGTGCCCGCAGGTGAGGCCTTCGACGGCGAACTCGCGCTGGGCAGGCGGCTCAGCGGAATGCGCGACGGCGGCTGTCGTCTTGAGTGCGTGGGCTGCGGGGGAGCAGCAGCCGCAGCCGCTGGAGGAGGCCAGGGGGAGCGCTGTGCGTTGTTCGGGGTTCATGTCAGTTCCATTCCTTGACGAAGGATGAGTCCTTGGTAGGTAGGGTGCTGGGGTTGAACGGCTGTGAAGGCGGTGGCACCGCCGGGACATACCACTTCACTGACAACGCCTTGAATATACCCCCAGGGGGTATGCTAGTCAAGGCGCTGGTGGGGGCTGGCCCTAAGGCCCCATGCTCCGGCGAGGGGCCCTCCGCCCTACCCGCGGGCGTTCCAGCCGGGCCATACTGGTAGTAGCGCCCTGGGAGTACTTCGCCTGCTGGGTGCACTGGATGCTACATGGAGGTGGCCCCTGTGACGACGGACCTGAACGGCCCTTATACGTTTTCGAGCGCCCTGGGCGACAACGAATGCGTCGCCGGGACTTTCCATGTGGATGTGCATGGGGACGGGTGGAAGCTGCACTGGTCGGACGGCATGTTCCAGCTGCACGGGTACCGGCGGGGGGATGTGGTTCCCACGCTTGAACTGCTGTACACGCACAAGCATCCCGAGGACAGGCCCAAGTGCGAGGCCATCGTGGCACAGGTGATGCAGACGGGCGGCTACTTCGCGATGTACCACCGGATCATTGACGCCAAAGGACGCACCCGGCGGGTCCTGACGTCGGGCGAGGGCATCATGGACGACGCCGGCAAGGTCACGGTCATGGAGGGCGTGATGGTGGACCTCACCACCACCCTGCAGCGTGAGACGGAGCAGACCGCCCGGGACGCCGTCGCGGGTGCCACCTCCACCCGCAGCGTGGTGGACCAGGCCCGCGGCATCCTGATGGGCCAGCTGAAAATGGGCGCTGACGACGCCTTCAAAATGCTGGTCAGCACCAGCAGCCACCGGAACGTCAAACTGGTGGCGGTGGCCGCGGAGCTGGTTCAGTTGGCAAATTCTTCGGAGGCCCGGAACTACCTTGACCACGCAGTCAAAGCCATTGCATCCGAAGGCCGGCCGGGTGCGTCCCGGCGCCGGGCGGGGTAACGAGGGGTTTCAAGGCGGTCCGGCTGGGCGGGGAGATTTTTTTGGCGCCGGCCGTGGTGCCCTAGAATGGATTGGAGGTGCGCCGGGAAGTCTGGTCGGCAGTAATTTTGTCGAGCCCGGACGTTAGGACACCTTCATGAACTCAACCCCGCCATCCAGGCCGCGCGGATCCACGGTCTTCGCCCGGGGCTCATACTCCGAGGCACTGCGCATCGGCGAAATCCTCCGCAAGGAAACCGTTGGCGGCGCCCTACTGGTGGCAGCGGCAATCATCGCCCTGATCTGGGCCAACTCCCCGGCGTCGGACAGCTATTTCGCGCTCCGCGACTTCAAGGTGGGCTACGAGCCCTGGCACCTGGACCTGAGCCTGGGCGCCTGGGCTGCTGACGGGCTGCTGGCCATCTTCTTCTTCCTGGTTGGCCTGGAACTCAAGCGCGAATTCGTGGCCGGCGATCTGCGGCAGGTCAGCAAGTCGATCGTCCCGGTGGCCGCCGCAGTGGGAGGCGTGGTTGTCCCGGCGGTGATCTACGCCGTCGTCAATCTGGCCAGCCCTGAAACGGTGCGCGGTTGGGCCATCCCCACCGCTACGGATATTGCGTTCGCTGTTGCCGTCCTGGCCATCATCGGCTCCCACCTGCCCAGCGCGCTGCGGATCTTCCTGCTCACCCTGGCGGTGGTGGATGACCTGATCGCCATCAGCATCATCGCGTTCTTCTACTCCAGTGACATCCAGGTCACGCCGCTGCTGCTGGCCCTGGTTCCGTTGGCGGCCTACACCTTCCTGGCGCAGAAGTACCGCCACTTTTTCGGCCGGAAAGCCGCAGCGGCCTGGCTCATCCTGCTGCCGCTGGGTGTGGTCACCTGGGCGCTCGTCCATGCTTCGGGCATCCACGCCACCGTGGCGGGAGTCCTGCTTGGCTTTGCCGTGCCGGTGATCCGGTCAAAGGCCGGCGGCGGCCCCGAGGCGGGGCCCGGGCTGGCGGAGATCTTCGAGCACCGGTTCCGGCCGATCTCCGCCGGCATCGCCGTCCCGATCTTCGCGTTTTTCTCAGCCGGGGTTGCGGTGGGCGGCTGGGACGGACTGGTCTCCGCGCTGGCCGATCCCGTGGCGCTCGGCATCATCTTGGGCCTGGTCCTCGGCAAGCCGATCGGCATCCTGGGCACCACGTGGGTCCTGACGAAAGCCACCAAGGCAACCCTGGACAGCTCCTTCAAGTGGATCGATGTCTTTGGCGTGGCACTCCTGGCCGGCATCGGCTTCACGGTGTCCCTGCTGGTGGCCGAGCTCAGCTTTGGCCACGGCAGCCTGCACGACGACCACGCCAAGGTGGGAATCCTCGCCGCATCCCTGCTGGCCGCACTGCTGGCCACCCTGGTGCTGCGGGCCAGGAACCGGCAGTACCGGCAGGCCGAGGAACTGGAGACGGTGGACGCGGACCACGACGGCATCCCGGACGTCTACCAAGAGCGGGCATAGGGCAGTCCGACGGCGGCACTAAGCTAAGTGCCGCCGTCGGGATCTGTCCAGGGTCAGCGGCGTACGGACCGCCGGCGTCCGGCGATTGCCTCGGCGGTGCCCACCAGGAGCACCGAGGCGATGACGGCCACAATGAAGCCCAGGAAGTTCAGCTCGAAGATGTCGCCCGTTCCCAGCAGCGACGCAACCACTCCGCCGATCACTGAGCCGGCAAGGCCCAGCAGCAGGGTGGCGAGCAGGCCGAGGTTCTGCTTCCCCGGCTTAATGAGACGGGCAAGCGCGCCGATGATCAGCCCGGCAACGATGAATCCAATCATGGTGTACTCCTTCGTCGTGGTGTCTGCCCCAACAGCATTCCACGACTGACCCTACCCCTGCCGCCGGAGGTTATGCAGGCTCCAGCCGGTTGCGCGCTTGGGCGGGCTCCTCCGCCGGCTCTTCCACATGCCGGATCTCCAGGGCTTCGGGGTCCAGCAGCTTGCGGGTGCCGGTCCTCGCGTCCAGTATCCAGAACAGTTCCAGGGCCGGTACGACGCCGGTCACCCGGCCCCGGTGGAACAGCCTGCCCCTGTGCCACGCCTCGATGTTGTCTCCAATACGGAGTTGGGCGGTACGTACTCCTTGTGCCTCCATGCTGGGCTGCCTCCTGCTGTTGTGTCCCCGTAGGCACAGCTTGCCGTGGCCAGGTTGCCGCGGTGTTTCGGCAGGATGTTTTTTCCGTGTCAGCCGTGATCTGAGCGCTGGAGGCTCAGCATATGCATCAGCAAAGCGCGCTGCGGCTGGCCGGGGTTGGCGCTGACATGCCATCGGAGCGAGCTGCGGGCTTCCGCCTCGCAGGCGGCGGTTCCGTTCAGGATTTCGTCGATGATCTCAAGGACCTGCAGCTGGAGTTCCAAGTGGGCCATGTCGGCGCGAACGCTGCGGGGGAGCTTCCGGTTTCCGTGCATGGGTGCCGCCTTCGCGCCGTCTGCTCTCCGGTGGGGGAGTCATACTGCCGGTTCCCAGCCCGCCGAATGGATATGCTAAGTGTACTTATCACACTCCGTCGGGCAAGGGCTTTGGGGATTGTCTGCGGTTATCCCGGGGAACGGCACACGACAATTGTGGTCCTGGCGCCTAGCCCTGCCAAGGGGCAGTGGCGGACCATTCCGCCAGAGGATGTCAGGAAGACGTCAGGTCGCCGTGGAGCTTCCGGACGCGCCACCGGATGTCGTCCCGCACAAGGCGCATCCGTTCCATGCCGTCGATGCCGCGTTCCGAGGGCTCGTCCGTTTCCCAGACTTCAAAGCGGGTGCCCTCGCGCGGCTCGAGCTTGGCCTCGTTGCCGAGGACCACGAGGAGGTTCACGGCCTCAAGGACATCCTCGCTGACGGGCTTGGGGTACTCGCCCTGCACGCTGATATCCAGCTCGGCCAGTGATTCCACTGCGAGCGGGTTGAGGTCCTTCCCGGGCTTGGTTCCGGCGGAGTAGACGTCAATGCTGCTGCCCGCCAGTTGGCGCATCAGCCCGGCTGCAAGCTGTGACTTGCCGCCGTTCTTGCTGCAGACGAACAGGACGGCAGGCTTATTGTCACCTGCAGGAGTGCGGGCAGTGTGGGTCATGGTTTTTCCTTTCAGTTGCCGGCGGAGCGGCCGTGGGCCAGGCCGGTGGGGAAGCCGACCAGGACGGGCTGGGGTGCCGCGCAGCAGCCGGACTCCCCGCTGCCGTCCACGCCGCCAGCAGCGGTCTGCACGGCCGGCGCATCGCAGCTGGTGCCGGCATCGGTGGAGCAGACGCCGGTTTCCGGCAGTTCGAGCTGCACGCTTTCCGCTGCTTCGCGGTCTCCTGCCAGGGCGGCGGCAACCGAGCGGACCTGCTCGTAGCCGGTGGCCAGCAGGAACGTGGGGGCCCGGCCGTAGGATTTCATGCCGACGATGTAGAAGTCCCTGTCCGGGTGCGCCAGGACCTTGGCGCCGTGCGGGGGAACAGTGCCGCAGGAGTGGAACTCCGGGTCGATCAGCGGGCCGAGTTCCACCGGCGCCTCCACTGCGGGGTCGAGGTTGAGCCGAAGTTCACGCAGCATGTCCAGGTTGGGCCGGAAGCCGGTGCAGGGCACCACGGCATCGGCCTCCAGGGTGCGGCCGTCCACGGCGCCGACGGTGACGGAGGACTCCAGGGATTTGAAGGAGCTGATGCCGAAACCGGTGTGCAGTTCGATCTGTCCGGCCTCCACCAGCCGCCGGAGCCGGGCGCCGAGCTGGCCGCGTGCCGGCAGCCCGTCAGCGTCCCCGCCGCCGTAGACCTTTGAGGCCGAGGCACCCCGGATGGTCCAGAGGATCCGGGTGTCCGGTTCCTCCCTGGCGAGCGCTGCCAGGTTAAGGAGGGTATTTGCTGCCGAGTGGCCGGCGCCGACCACCAGGACGCGCTTGCCCGCGAAGGCAGCGCGGTCCCGGCCCAGGACGTCGGGCAACGGCGACGAGATCCGGGCCGCGGCCGCTTCCTCGCCGATCGCCGGCAGCCCTGACGTTCCCAGCGGGTTGCGGGTGGACCAGGTGCCGGAGGCATCGATCACCGCAGCCACGGTGTGGTCCCGGATTTCACCGTTCGAGTGCCGTACCCGGACGGTGAAGGGAGTGGTGTCCCGGTGCCGGACATGGGTCTTGTCCATGCCCTGCCGGGTTACTGCCAGCACCCGGGCGCCGGTTTCCAGCCGGGTGGCTATCGCCGGCAGTGCGGCCAGTGGAGCGAGGTAGTTGTCGATGAGCTCGCCGCCGAATGGCAGGGCGGTGGGCCGGGGTGCTTTCCAGCCGGCTGCCTCGAGGAGCCGGACGGCGGCGGCGTCAATGTTGAACCGCCATGGCGAGAACAGGCGGATGTGGCGCCACTGCCCAACAGCAGCACCCGGCGTCGTGCCTGCCTCGAAGACGAGCGGCTCCAGGCCGCGCTCCAGCAGGTGCGCCGCGGCGGCAAGCCCCACCGGTCCGGCGCCGATCACGGCGACGGGAAGGGTTGTGGCTTTATCCATCGGGTTCTGCTTTCATCTGCTGCTACCTAGTTGGGCGGGGAGCGGGGGACGGGGGTGGTGCGGAAGGGCTAGCAGCAGTCCTGACCGTCGTCGCAGCAGCCACTGTCGCCGCAGCATTCGGTGTTCATTCAGCTCACCCCCTTCCGTGCCCGTCAGCTGTGGGTGGGCTCTTCGACTAACGCCGTGGCGATGCTGTCCGCGTCGTCCAGGGCGGCGAGGTAGCGCTCGGCGTCCAGGGCGGCGGCGCAGCCCGTTCCGGCGGCGGTGATCGCCTGGCGGTACCGGTGGTCCACCGCGTCGCCGCAGGCGAAGACGCCGGACAGGTTGGTGACCGTGGTGGGGGAGTCCACCTTGATGTAGCCCTCCGCGTCCAGGTCCACCTGGCCGGCCAGGAGTTCGGTGCGCGGGACGTGGCCGATGGCCACGAAGATGCCGGTGGCCGGGTGGTGCCGGGTTTCGCCCGAGCGGGTGTCCGTCAGGGTCACGCCGGTAACCTTGCCGTTGCCGTGGATGGCGGTGACGGCGGAGTTCCAGGCGAAGCTGATCCTCGGGTTGTCCTTGGCCCGCTGGGCCATGATGCGGGAGGCGCGCAGTTCCTCACGGCGTACGACGACGGTCACGGACTTCGCGAACCGCGTCAGGAAGGTGGCTTCCTCCATGGCGGAGTCGCCGCCGCCCACCACGATGATGTCCTGCTCGCGGAAGAAGAACCCATCGCAGGTGGCGCACCAGGAGACGCCGTGGCCGCTGAGCTTCTTCTCCTCCGGCAGGCCGAGTTCCTTGTATGCGGAGCCGGTGGCCAGGATGACCGCCGGGGCCTGGTGTGTTTCGCCGCCGCCGGTGACCACCGTCTTCAGGTGGCCGGCAAGCCGGACTTCCGTGACGTCGTCGAACACTATCTTGGCGCCGAACCGCTCTGCCTGCTCCTGCAGTCCGTCCATCAGCTCAGGGCCCTGGATTCCGCCGGGGAAGCCGGGGAAGTTCTCCACCTCGGTGGTGTTCATCAGTGCACCACCGGCGGTGACCGAGCCCGCCAGCACCAGCGGTTCCAGGCCGGCGCGGGCGGCGTAGATGGCCGCGGTGTAACCCGCCGGGCCCGAGCCGATGATGATCAGCTGTTGGTTCGTCATGGAATTCTCCTCTGAAGTTACTGCGCGCCTGAACTTACTGCGCATCCGGGTGCTGCGCCGGCACCAGTTCGGTGATGAGGGCCTCGATGCGGGTCCTGATCTGGTCGCGGATGGGGCGGACGGATTCTACGCCCTTGCCCGCCGGATCTTCCAGCACCCAGTCCTCGTAGCGCTTGCCCGGGAAGTAGGGGCACTCGTCGCCGCAGCCCATGGTGATCACCACGTCCGAGTCCTTCACGGCCTCGGTGGTGAGGACCTTGGGCACCTCCGCGGACATGTCGATGCCCACCTCCGCCATGGCCTCGACCGCGGCGGGGTTGATCTGCTCGGCAGGCTGGGACCCGGCGGAGCGTACTTCCACGGCGCCCTTGGCCAGTGACGTCAGGAACGCCGCCGCCATCTGGGAACGGCCGGCGTTGTGCACGCAGACGAAGAGGACGGAGGGCTTCTTGTCAGTTTGGGTGGTCACGCGGTTTCTCCTGGAGTTATCACGACGGCGGACGAGCCGCGTGGGTGGTCGCTGCCTCCCGCCGGCTCATCAGAAAAGATTGATGGTGATCGATGTAGGGAGTATGGCGCTGGATATCGATGCTTGTCAATACGTTGCCCTAGGCGGCAACGAGGCGGGGTGCTAGGTCTCTGATGCGGTGCGAAATGTGCCCATATGCCTCCTCGAAAGCCTCGGAAGTGCCGTGCCGGACGGGATCGGGGATTGACCAGTGCACGCCCGGCAGGCCGGGGATTTCCTCGCGGGCGTTATCGCAGACGGTCACCACAAAGTCTCCCTCGTCCATGACCCGGTCCAACAGTTGGGGCGTGCTGTCCGGCAGGTGGAGGCCGTGGCGGGCGGCCACCTCAAGGGCGCCGCGCGAGATCCTGTCCGCCGGGTGCGTTCCCGCGGATGCCGCAGGGATCCCGCTTGCCTGCCGCCAGAGGGCAGCGGCGAGCTGGGAACGGGCACTGTTGCGCGTACATACGAAAAGGACCCGGCGTGCCGAATGGCCGCTACCCGGGACCAGGCCTTCAAGCGACCCCGCCACCAGCCGGATGTAGCTTCGCCGCCGGTCAGCCTCGGACCGGTGCCTGGCCACGAGTCCCGCCTCCTCCAGCGTGCGGAGGTGGTGGGCCAGAAGGTTGGACGGCATGCCCAGCTCCGCCTGGAGTTCCGACGGCGAGCGGTCGCCCAGCGTCAGCAGGTCCACAATGCGCAGCCGGCCGGCGTCCGCCAGTGCTGCATGTTTGGCAGCGCGGCGGCGAACAGCGGTATTTAGTTCAGCTTCCATTGACTCAAGTTTGACTGAGCTAATTTCGTCCGTCAAGCTGGTTGGCATGCAATCACCCCAGCCTGCCCTCTGGCGCCGTGCCCTTGCCGAGCTGCTCGGCACCGCCCTCCTCGTGGCTGTCGTCGTCGGCTCCGGCATCGCGGCCCAGCAGCTTTCGCCCCATGACGTCGGCCTGCAGCTGCTGCAGAACAGCACCGCCACGGTGCTTGGGCTGACGGTGCTGATCCTGATGCTCGGCCCGGTCAGCGGGGCGCACTTCAACCCTGCCGTTTCGCTGGCCGACTGGGCTCTCGGACGGCGCAGCGGCACCGGGCTGACGCTGCCGGAGACCGGAATATATGTCGCGGCCCAGGTGGCCGGGGCCATCAGCGGAAGTGTCCTCGCCAACGCAATGTTCGACGTCGGAACCTCCTTCTCCACGAAGGAGCGCCACACTGGCGGGCATGTGCTGGGTGAAGTGGTGGCCACCGCCGGGCTGGTGCTGCTGGTCTTTGCGCTGGCCCGGACTTCCCGCGGGGTGCTCGCTGCCCCCGCCGTCGGTGCCTACATCGGTGCCGCCTACTGGTTCACCTCCTCCACCTCCTTCGCCAACCCCGCCGTGACAGTGGGCCGCATCTTCAGCGACACCTTTGCGGGGATCGCGCCCGGTTCCGTGCCCGGGTTCGTGCTGGCCCAGCTCGCGGGTGCCGCCATCGGACTCGGTCTCCTGCTGGCCCTTTTTCCTGCTGCCGGCAAGGCGGCGGACAACGTGGTGGTCCCCCACCAGACCGAACCGGCGGATACGCATCCCCCCTCGTAGCCGGTTCCACCCAAAACCGTACTGCCGGCATATTGATGAATGTCGATATGGCGGCATAATGGGTTTCATGACCGCTGTGCTGCCACTTGCCCAGTCCGCGCCGGAAACGGACCCCTCCTGCTGCCCGCCTCCCGCCGGCGAAGCGCTTGGGGCCGAGGAAGCGAAAGAGGCCGCGTTGGTCTTCAAAGCACTCTCAGACCCCAACCGCGTGCGCTTGCTCTCGCTGGTGAAGGCCGGGGAATCAGGAGAGCGCTGCGTCTGCGACCTGACTGAGCCGGTCAGCCTGGGCCAGCCCACGGTGAGCCACCACCTGAGGATCCTGGTGGAGGCAGGGCTCCTGCGCCGCGAGAAGCGGGGCACATGGGCATACTACTCGGTTGTCCCCGGCGCGCTGGAGCGGGTTGCCGGGCTCGTGACGGCCCTGTGACGGGGACGGCGACGGCCACCGCCAAGGGTTCCGCGGGGGAGGTCTTCCGGGTCTTCCTGAAGCTGGGATTAACCTCATTCGGCGGGCCCATCGCCCACCTGGGCTACTTCCGCGACGAACTGGTGGAGCGCCGCAGGTGGGTGGACGACAAGGAATACGCGGACCTCGTGGCCCTGTGCCAGTTCCTTCCCGGTCCGGCGTCCAGCCAGGTGGGATTCGGTTTGGGACTGCACCGCGCCGGCACCCTCGGCGCCCTCGCCGCGTTCCTGGCGTTCACCCTTCCGTCCGCCGCCCTGCTGGTCGGCTTCGCCGCAGGCGCCTCGCTGTTCCAGGGCACCATCGGTTCCGGCATCCTCGACGGGCTGAAAATCGTGGCCGTTGCGATTGTGGCGCAGGCCGTCTGGGGGATGGCCAAAGCCCTCACGCCGGACAGGGAACGGGCATCCATAGCCGTGGTTGCGGCGGTGGCGGCCATCCTGCTGGCCGGCTCGCTGGGTCAGGTGGCTGCGATCGCCGTCGGTGCACTGGCAGGCCTGGTCCTCTGCCGCAGCGGAACCGGGAACGTCACGGGAGCGATGCGGTTCCCGGTCAGCAGGACCGCCGGAACCATCTGCCTGGTCCTGTTCCTGGCGCTGCTGGTGGGGATGCCGGCGCTGGCAGGGGCCACCGGTATTGCCGGCCTCACACTCTTCGACGCCTTCTACCGTGCCGGCGCCCTGGTCTTCGGCGGCGGACACGTGGTCCTGCCGCTGCTCCAGGCCGGCGTCGTCAATCCCGGCTGGGTTACCTCCGAGCAGTTCCTGGCAGGGTACGGCGCGGCCCAGGCCGTACCGGGGCCCCTGTTCACCTTCGCGGCCTACCTGGGGACGCTGTCCGGCGTCGGTCCGGGAGGCATTGCGGGTGCAGGCATCGCCCTGGCCGGGGTCTTCCTGCCGGGCTTCCTCCTCCTCACCGGTGTGCTGCCGTTCTGGAACAGGTTCCGTTCCCGCCCGGGGGCGCAGGCGCTGATGCGCGGCGCGAATGCGGCGGTGGTGGGAATCCTGGCCGCGGCCCTCTACAGCCCGGTGTTCACCTCGGCCATCACAGGGCCCGGCCAGTTCTGCCTGGGGCTGGCCTGCTTCGTGCTGCTCATCGCGTGGAAGGCGCCGCCGTGGGCGGTAGTGCTGGTGGGTGCAGCCGGGGGAGTCCTGCTCGGGCTGGCCGGCTAATCAGCGGCGGCGGGCCAACGCGCGCACCGCAGCCACGGCGCCCAGCCCGGCCAGCACCCACGGGCCGCCCACGACGACCGGGTCCAGCCAGGAGTGGTTGGTGTCCACCCGGCGCTTCCCAAACCGGGAGCTGAGGCCGCCCCGGGAGAACTCGCTGAGCACCCCCGTCTCCGTCACCGGGTTGTCCGGACGCAGGGTGGCCAGCGAACGCAGGTGGTGCTCCCAGGCGTCTACCCGGTCTGCGGCGATCAGCAGCAGCCAGTGCGCGGCCCGGCCCTCGCTGTACTTGGCGTAGGCGTACTTCCGGACCGCCCCCGAGGCACCCTTGGGCGGTGTCGAAGTTCCGAACACAGGCGTCACGAAGGCGTGCTCGATGGACCGCTCCCGGGGCCACTCCTCCTGCTGGCGTTCCGGGAAGTCCCAGTGCGCACCGGTCTGGATCCCGGGCTGTTCGCGGGGAAACGAGGGCCGGTCCGCCGGGTCGCGGTCCACGCCCCATCCCGGGATGCGCGCCCGCAGGTCCTCCGCGGTCTCCTTTAGTACAGCTTTGCCGGCGGTGTAAGGCGTTGGTATCTCAGCCATGGTGCTCTTCCTTTCAGGCCGGGGTGGACACAATGAGGGGCTTGATGCAGTCATCCAGCTTCGCCGAGAACATGTGGTAACCCTCGGCGATGTGCTCCAGCGGAATACGGTGCGTCACGATGTCGCTGGGCTTCAGGTACCCGTTCCGGATGTGCTCGAACAACCGCGGCCACTGGCGCTTCACCGGGCACTGGTTCATCCGCAGCGTCAGGCCCTTGTTCACGGCGTCGCCGAACTTCACGGCGCTGAAAATCGGCCCGTAGGCTCCCACCACTGACACGGTGCCGCCCTTGCGCACCGCGTCGATGGCCCAGTTCAGCGCTATCGGCGAGCCGCCCTGCAGCTTCAGTTTCGTGGCGGTCACGTGCTGGAGGAAGTTGCCGTCCGCCTCGGCCCCCACCGCGTCGATCACGACGTCGGCGCCCAGGTAGTCAGTGGCTTTCTTCAGGTGCACCACAATGTCGTCGTACTCGCCGAAGTTGTACGTCTCCGCATGCGCAAAGCTCCGGGCCTTCTCCAGCCGGTACTCCAGGTGGTCGATCACAATGACCCGCCCGGCACCCATCAGCCATGCTGACTTGGCGGCGAACAGGCCCACCGGCCCGGCGCCGAACACCACCACCGTGTCACCCTCCACAATGTCCCCGAGCTGGGCGCCGAAGTAGCCGGTGGGGAGCGCATCGGTGAGCAGCACCGCGTCCTCCTCGTCCATCCAGTCAGGAATCCTGGACGGCCCCACGTCCGCAAAGGGGACCCGGACGAATTCCGCCTGCCCGCCGTCGTACCCCCCGCAGGTGTGGGAGTAGCCGTAGATGCCGCCCACCGCCGTCGCGTTCGGATTGACATTGTGGCAGTTGGAGAAGAGGCCGCGGGAGCAGAAGTAGCAGGACCCGCAGTACACGTTGAACGGGACCATCACCCGGTCCCCGACGGCCAGGTTCTGCACCGAGGAACCCACCTCGTGCACCACGCCCACGAACTCGTGCCCGAACGTCATTCCCACCCGGGTGTCCGGCATCATGCCGTGGTAAAGGTGCAGGTCCGAGCCGCAGATGGCGCCGGTGGTGACCCGCACAATCGCGTCATTGGGGTGCTCGATTTTCGGGATGTCTTTTTCCTCGACCCGGATTTTGTACGGGCCGCGGTAAACCATTGCTCGCAAGGGGTGCCGCCTCAATGTTGGCTGGCAGTGGAAGGGTCCTGTCATGCAGGAGCCGCCCCTTGGCTCGAGGTCCCACCGCAGTGCTTCACAGGCTTCCATCTCGGGCAGGCGTGGTCAAGGGTTCTTTCGGCGGGCGACATTAGGGGTTTTCTCCGGTTGCGGCGTCCGACCCGCGGGTACGGACTACGTGAACAGGGCACCGTCCAGGTGCAACAGGCCAAGGGGAAGCGTCATGTCACAGGAATTTCCTGGCTCGCCGGCGGGTGCCGCTGCGGCGCCGGCGTTCGTGTTCGGGATGGGCGTGGGCGGCTTCGTGGACGGCATCGTCCTACACCAGATGCTGCAGTGGCACCACATGCTCAGCCACACCGAAGCCGGCAACACCAAGACCGTAGCCGGGCTGGAACTGAACACCCTGGCGGACGGGCTATTCCACGGCGCCATGTGGGTGCTGGTGGTGGCCGCGGCCATCCTGACCATCCGGGCCCGCCAGCAAGGCCGGTTGTCCGCGAGTTGGCGTTTCCAAACCGGCCTGGTCCTTGCCGGCTGGGGTGTGTTCAACGTGGTCGAGGGCCTGGTCAACCACCAGTTGCTCGGCATCCACCACGTCCGGGACGATCTGGGCGGTCCGCTGGCCTGGGACCTGGGCTTCCTGGCAATCAGCGTTGTCCTGGCCGTGGGCGGGTGGCTTCTATTCCAGGGTAGGCAAACGTCTGGAAAAAGCGGCGCATCTGCCGCAGGATAGTAAGCATGCTGATCAACTTCGCCGCCGCACCCGGCGGTCCGGCCGGCAAAAAGGGGTTGCCAAGGAAATACTAAGCATGCTTATGGTGTCGGTGTGACGGAATTGCTGTCCCCGGCAGCGGTCCGGCCATGACTGGGCCGGAAGCCTCAAGCCGGCAACAGCAAAACACGACAAGGGAGAGAATCACCATGTACCTGCATACTGAACTTCTCATTAACGAAATCGCTGCTGACGAGCCCGATCCGGCAGCAGCGAATGCCTTGCAGGAAGGCTTGGGCGGGCAATTCGGTGAGATGCGGACCATGATGCAGTACCTGTTCCAGAGCATGAACTTCCGCGGCGACCCGGCATCCAAGCCCTACAAGGATCTTCTCCAGGGTGTGGGGACCGAGGAAATAAGCCATGTGGAACTTATCGGCACCACCATTTCGCAGCTTTTGGACGGATCCCCCCGCTATCAGGGAAAGAAAACCGACCCTGTGGACGAGCCCGGGGCCAAAGGTGCCACACCGCTGAAAATCGCCCTGGACACAAGCAACATCCACCATTATCTGGTGGGGGCGCAGGGTGCACTGCCGGTGGACGCGGCCGGAAACCCGTGGAGCGGGTCCTACGTCTACAACAGCGGGAACCTGGTCCTCGACCTGCTCTACAACCTGATGCTTGAATCCACAGGCCGCCTCCAGAAATGCCGAATCTACGAGATGACGGAGAACAAGACGGCCCGGTCAACCATCGCCTACCTGATCGTCCGGGACCAGGCACACGAGAACGCGTTCGCCAAGGCGCTCGAAAGCCTGGGAGTGAATTGGGGCAAGGTCCTGCCGATCCCCAAAACCAACGCCGAGCAGTTCCCCGAAGTCAAAAAGCTGCTCGACGTAGGGCTGCAAAGCGTGCAGTACACCTTCAGCGCCGACAACCTCAGCCAGGCAGGCAAGCTGTATCGGGGCGCATCGCCGTCGAACGACGGTACCGAACTGAGCACCGATGTTATGCCTAAAGGCGTTCCGTTGACCATGTCCCCGGAACGCAAAGAAGAGTTTGCGCCGGGACTGGACCCCGAGTTGCTCGCACTCATCCAGGCAACAGCAGAGATTGAACTTAAGGAAGCCGACAACCCCCAAGTGGCAAAGGCATAACCCTCCTGGGCCGTTCGAAGCCCCTCACCCTTCCGGGTGAGGGGCTTCGTTCGCTTGTGCTACTTGTTCGGATCGGGGTCCCGGACGTCCCGCTCGCCGATGTCCGCCGCTCCCAGCATCCCGGCAGCGGCTCCGTGCGCCGGCGCGTGCTCCCGGACGCTCAGTTCAGGGTGGTGCAGGTCAAGTGCCGGCCGTTCTGAGCGGATCCGGGGCAGCGAGGTGAAGTTGTGGCGCGGCGGCGGGCACGAAGTAGCCCACTCCAGCGAGGCACCGAAGCCCCAGGGGTCGTCCACCGTGACCTTCTTGCCCGTCCGCCACGTGATGTACACGTTCCAAAAGAACGGGATCATCGAGGCGCCCAGCAGGAATGAACCGATGCTGGAGAACTGGTTCATCAGCGTGAAGTTGTCCTCGGGCATGTAGTCGGCGTACCGGCGGGGCATGCCCAGGACGCCCAGCCAGTGCTGGATGAGGAAGGTGGCGTGGAAGCCGAGGAACAGCATCCAGAAGTGGATCTTGCCCAAGCGTTCGTTGAGCATGGTCCCGGTGAACTTGGGCCACCAGAAGTAGAACCCGGCGAACATGGCGAACACCACGGTGCCGAACACCACGTAGTGGAAGTGCGCCACCACGAAGTAGGAGTCGGACACGTGGAAGTCCAGCGGCGGGGAGGCCAGGATGATGCCGGTGAGGCCGCCGAAAAGGAACGTTGCCAGGAAGCCGATGCTCCACAGCATGGGCGTTTCGAAGGTGATGGAGCCGCCCCACAAGGTGCCGATCCAGTTGAAGAACTTCACACCGGTGGGGACCGCGATGAGCATGGTCATGAAGGCGAAGAACGGCAGGAACACCGCGCCGGTGACATACATGTGGTGGGCCCACACCGTCACGGAGAGGGCGCCGATGGCAATGGTGGCATACACAATGCCCTTGTAGCCAAACAGCGGTTTGCGGCTGAACACCGGGAAGATCTCGGACACGATGCCGAAGAACGGCAGGGCGATGATATACACCTCGGGGTGGCCGAAGAACCAGAACAGGTGCTGCCAGAGGATGGCGCCGCCGTTGGCAGGGTCGAAGATGTGGGCGCCGAACTTCCGGTCCGCGCCCAGGGCAAACAGGGCTGACGCCAGCGGCGGGAAGGCCATAATGACCAGGATGCCGGTCACCAGGGTGTTCCACGTGAAGATGGGCATCCGCCACATGGTCATGCCCGGGGCGCGCATGCAGATGATGGTGGTGATGAAGTTGACCGAGCCCAGGATTGTGCCGAAGCCGGACAGGGCCAGCCCGAAGACCCACAGATCACCGCCGACACCCGGTGTGAAGGTGGTGTTGGACAGCGGCGCGTAAGCGAACCAGCCGAAGGAGGCGGCACCCTGCGGAGTGATGAACCCTGCCGTGGCGATCGTGGAGCCGAACAGGAAGAACCAGAAGGCCAGCGCGTTCAGGCGGGGGAAGGCCACGTCCGGGGCGCCGATCTGCAGCGGCATGATCACGTTGGCGAACCCGGCAAACAGGGGCGTGGCGAACATCAGCAGCATCAGCGTGCCGTGCATGGTGAACAGCTGGTTGTACTGCTCCTTTGTCTGCAGGATCTGCATGCCCGGCTGGAACAGTTCGGCGCGGATCAGCAGCGCCATCACGCCGGCCAGCAGGAAGAACGCGAAGGACGCGATCAGGTACATGTAGCCGATGGTTTTGTGGTCGGTGGAGGTGATCCAGCTGACCACAATGCTTCCCTTGGGGCGCTTGACCGTCGACGGCGCTGCGGTTGCCGACGTCACGCCCGTGTTCTGGGTGGCGGTCATTTAGGGTTCCGTCCTTTGTTGTGCCTCTTCCAGTGCCGGGCGTGCCGGGTTCCTGTCGTATTCATCGCCCAGGATGCCGGTGTTGCCGCGGGCCCGGAGATCCGCGATATGGCTGTCGTATTCCTGCTGGGTGACCACACGGACCCTGAAAAGCATCTCGGAATGGTACTCGCCGCAGAGTTCTGCGCACTTGCCGGTGAATTCACCGGTGCGGTTGGGCGTGATGTTGATGTATCGGTGGTACTGGTTATCGCCCGGGTACATGTCCCGCTTCTGCAGGAACTCCACCACCCAGAAGGAGTGCTGGACGTCGCGCGAGTTCAGCTGCAGTTCCACCGTTTTGCCCACCGGCAGGTACAGGGTGGGCAGCCTGTCCGGTGTGCCGTACTCGCCGGTCAGGTGGGCCTGGACACCCGGGTCCTCATGGACGTCCTCCTTGACGTAGCCGAAGTCCCAGGACCATTGCTTGCCGCGGACGTCGATCACCACGTCCGGGTTGGGGTCCCGTGCGTCGATGGCCCGCTGGTCCCGGTCGGTGAAAATGAAAAGCACGCCCACGATCATCAGCGGCACGGACAGGTAGAAGACTTCCAGCGGAAGGTTGTAGCTCATCTGCGCCGGAAATCCCTCGGTGCCCTTCCGCCGGCGGTAGGCGACTATTACCCAGATCATCAGGCCCCAGGTGATGATGCCGATGATCACCGCGGCGATCCAGGAATTGACCCACAGATCCGTAATCAGCGGGGTGTTGTCAGTTGTGTCGCGCTCGCCGGGAAGATAGCCGCGCTGTACTTCGGCGGTGCAGGACGTCAGCGCCGCCATGGCACCGAGGCTGGCGAGCAGGGCCGCGGCCCGCCGTGCTGTGTGGTTTGTTCGTGGCTTGTTACGCACGCGTGTCCCTCCGGAAGCATCCAGAGGCCCAACTGCATGAGCCCACACGTCCGGCTCGGGGCCGGGCGGCTGTGTGCCCACAGTAGCGCGGGAAGACCCCTGAGGGAAGAACAAAAATGGCGCTCCCGCCCCCGCGGAGCTCTTGTCCAGATATGCAGGCCAGCAGGCGCTCGGCCAGTGCCTCCACTCATGGCCGGCGGATGCGGGGACCTTTCGCCGCCGTCGGAATAGAAACGTTCCAGCAGGAATCCCAACGGGAGGGGCGGGCGGGTGCATTCGGGCGTACGCTGGGGGAAAGGCCCGGTGCCGGGCACTCCAGGTCCGTGTGTCTCCGCCCGAGCCAGGGCGGGTGCAGGGCATTACCAGGAATGAGGCCTGCCATGGCCGAAGAAGCAACACGCGAGGCGGAGTACGGCCGCCTGGACGAATTCGTGCTGAGCAGCTCCCAGGTTGAGGACTTCCTGCACGAGCTTGCCGTTTTCGCGGCCACGGACCTGTCCCGGCCTGGCTCGGATGTCAGTTGCGGGATTACCTTGGTCCGCCACAAGAAGCCCACCACGGTGGCCAGCAGTGATGCACGAGCCAGGGCCATGGACGAGGTGCAGTACAAGTCGAAGGAAGGGCCTTGCCTGGCAGCCATCCGCGACGGCGTCACGGTCCATGTTCCGGACCTCGCGAATGACGGGCGGTGGCCGGGCTACGCCGCTGCGGTAGGGGACGACACGATCAACTCCATCCTCGCGGTGCCCTTCCTTGCCGAGGCCGGGGCCAGCGCCGCCCTCAACCTGTACGCCGAGGGCAGTCATGGGTTTACCGACGAAGACATCCGGCGTGCCGGGGACTTCGCCCGGCACGCCAGCACGTCGCTGCGCCTGGCACTGCGGATCGCACAGCTGACGGATATGCGCAACGACCTGACGGAGGCCATGAAGTCGCGGACAATGATCGACCTCGCGACCGGTGCCATCATGGCCCAGAACCGCTGCAGCCAGGGCACAGCCATGGACATCCTCAAAAAAGCCTCGAACACCCGCAATGTGAAGCTTCGGGACGTGGCGGCGACAGTACTGGCGTCCATCAGCAAGGACGCGGTCAATACGCACTTTGATGCCTAACGGGCACCTGAACAACCAAATTCACGTTGCTGAACTTCGGGAGCCGGGAGTGAACGAGTCAGACCAGCAGATCCTCACGGTGAGCGTGATCGGCTATCTGGACATCACCCTTGTCCAGCTCTGGCACTACTACCTCAGCATCGGCGGCAGGGCCGACGAGGGGGAAGTCAACGCGTATGCGATGGAGGCGGGAGAGTTGCCGCTGGCCGAACGCGACCTCCTGGCCTGGGCAGTCAACGAGATGATCATTGATTCCCCCTGGCTGCCCCGCGCCCCGTACAGTGACACCCCGCTCATGCTGGAAGCGGAACAGTGACCCCAAAGCGTGTATCCCGGTGGTGCGGTCCGCAATGTTGTACCGGAAGCACCGGCAAAGCCTCCTCCGGAGCTTCACCCGGCGTTATCGTGCCCCTCCAGCTGGTCCGCATACGGGGCGCGCAGGGGCAGCGTCCCATCCACGATCTCGTTTGCGGCCATGGCCAGCAGGTCGCGTGCGGTGACGGGCAGGGACAGGACGCCTTCAACGTAAGCCTGGACCTCATACTCGCCGGCTGAACCACCCATACTGACATACTGCAGCCACAACTCGCCCACGGTGATGTCGGCTGCCTGCAGAACCTCCTTGAGCCGGCTGCGTTGCGCCGGCTCGTGTACATCGAAACCCAAGGCCCGCCCCTACCTTTCCCGCGGCGGAACCCCCGCGATCAGATTGGCGGACAACAGCAGTCCTTGGATACGGCTGATGTTGACCGTCAGGCCATCCAGGGCAAGCCGGCTCATGCCGTCGCCGGGCCGCTGCTGTCAGGAATTTCCATCTGGAAACCACAAACGCACCGCAGGACCCGGGTGGCCAGGTAAACGCCCAAAGTAGCCGGAAGCAGCCGGTCGCTGTAGGTCCCGCGAATGCTGCGCACCTCCGCTCCCGCGGCGCGCATGGGCCGTCCGCAATGGATGTGGTGCCCGCCGAACGCCAGCACGTTGGGGGTGTTGCCGGGGCGGTTCAGGATTCGTGCCACGTCGGTAACGTCGGCCGCCTGCGTGAACGGCACACCGCATCTGGTGCATAAGAAGGTGACCTCCACCCGGGAGTCCAACTCCGCTGCGCCTGAGACGAGCGGAAGGGTGTCGATAGCCGTGATCTCCAGGCTGTGGTCGGTCCTGCACTGATGGCAGGCCAGCGGGGACGGCCGGAAGTGCGGCGCACCCCGGAAACCGCTCGTATTGGTGGTCATCAGGCCACGGCCGGGTAGCTGTACAGGATGTAGTCCGCCGCGGCAGGGCCGGTCATGCGCAGCCGGGAGTCGTGGACATCCACCCCGCACCGGTGCATTCCGGCACGGAAGGCCAGGTCGGATTTGGGGACCAATCCGCGAAGGTTCGCCCAGCTGATGTACAGGCCGTACAGGCAGTCCGGGCCCAGCGTTGTATCGCTGGAGGGATCAAAGATAGTTGCTTCCTGAAGGAATTGTTCGAAATGCGAGGATGCCACGATGGGGCCCTTCCGCTTCTGCATCATGTGCTGCCGTTGGACTACAGCAGCTACTCCCGGTGCCGGTGCAGATCGGCTGGGGGAGGGCAGGGCATGAGGCCCGCCACACATCCGAATCTACCTGCGAGGGTGGTGAAAGTACAGAGGATGGCCTACGACGGCGGTGCGGCAGCAAGTGGCACGGCCAGAGTGGGTACCGGGTGCAGACAGCAACGGAGCACCCGGGGGCTTTGCAGTCCCGGGTGCTCCGAATGGTTCAGGTGTGGTTATGCGTGCGAGTAGGTGAGGCAGTCGGCGTTGTCCCGGCCGGGCCCGACGTGCACCTCGGTTGCGTTGCACATCAGGTGGTCGTTGTGGACGCATTCGCTGCGCTGGCAGGCTCCGACGTCGGCCAGGACCTTGGGCAGGCCGCCGTGAAGTCCCGTTTCAATGAACGTGGCGCAGTGCGCGTGGTTCTCGGCTCCGCCCACGGTGATGGCGGCGGCGTTGCAGTTCGTGTGGTCGTTAAAGGAACAGTTCGTTACGCTGCAGTCAGCGACGTGCGTTGTCATTGGAAAGTCCTCCTTGGCCGGCCACCCCGGATAAGCGGCCTTGTGCGTCTACCGTAAGCCCGCCCGGCCCAATCAAAAAGACCCAATAGTGTTCGCTAATTCCCATTTCCGGCGGCAAATTGATCAGCTCCCGCGCCAGTCCCGGCAGAGGTGGGAGCAGGCTCTTTCCGCTGATTGATAAGGGTGCTTATTATATTGTTCTCCACGGCGGCGGGATGCACCTGCAGTGATGGAACGAGTAAAGGACGACGGCGATGGACACCTATCCGGGTAACGGCACCTCCGGTGCGGGCGCACGCAGCGGTGGTGCAGGCGGTGAGGCCACCGGCAACGGGGGTCCGGGTGTCCGGACGTTCGGCGTGGAGGAGGAACTGCTCCTGGTGGACCCCGGCAGCGGCGGCGCGGTACCGATGGCGGGCGCGCTCCTGGACCTGTATGTCAGGCCGCTGGAATCCAGCGCCGGGCCTGTCCTGACGGCGGAGTTCCAACAGGAAATGATCGAGGTGGTCACCCCGCCGCACTCCACCATGGCTGCGCTGGAGGCGGACATCGTCGCCGGGCGGCTCATCGCCCGCCAGGCTGCGGAGGACGTGGGGGTGCGGGTGGCTGCGCTTGGTACATCGCCGCTGCCCAGCGATCCGCATCCGGTGCGGCTCCGGCGGTTCGCCGCGATCACCGAGGAGTACGGGATCACGGCGCGTGAGCAGCTGACCTGCGGGTGCCACATCCACGTCTCGATCGAATCCCCGGAAGAGGGCGTGGGGGTGCTGGACCGGATCCGGAACTGGCTGCCGGTACTGATCGCGCTCAGTGCCAACTCGCCGTTTTGGCACGGGGAGGACACCGGCTACGCCAGCTACCGGTCCCAGGTGTGGAACCGGTGGCCGTCTGCCGGGCCACTGGAGATCCTGGGCACGCCGGACGCGTACTTCCAGCTGGTGCATGACATGGTGAGCACCGGCGTCGCGCTGGATGAGGGCATGGTCTACTTTGACGCCCGGCTCTCCCGGCACTATCCCACCGTGGAAATCCGGCTTGCCGATGTGTGCCTGCGGCCGGAGAATACGGTGCTGCTCGCCGGGATCGCGCGGGGGCTGGTGGAAACCGCCGCGCGCGAGTGGCGGAACGGCGTCGAGCCGGTGGCCGTGCCCACCGCCCTGCTGCGGCTGGCGGGCTGGAAGGCGGGCCGCTGGGGACTGCGCGGGGAACTGCTGGATCCGGCGACCAGCAGGCCGGCGCCGGCGCTCGCCGTCGTCAATTCCCTGCTGAACCACATCGGCGCGGCGCTTGAAGACAATGGCGACCTGCAACGCGTGGAGGAGCTGACGGACAACCTGCTGCACGTTGGCACCGGCGCCGTCCGGCAGCTGGAAGTGTTGCACCGCACTGGGGACCTGGAGGACGTCGTGGACGACGCCGCCAACTGCACGGTGGGGGTCCCGGCAGGCGAAAGTTAGGACCATGGACAGCCCCCAAGTTTCGGTGATTCACCGCCTCGTGGACGAGGTGCTCACCGGCCGGCTTCTGGACGTGCTGGACGAGCTGTACGTCCCGTGGATGGTTCCGGTGGCCCGGCGGTGGCTGGAGCCGTTCCTCATGTCGTTTCCCGATACCCGCCTGGAGGTGCTGCATGTGGTGGACGGCGGCGACACCGTGGCGGTCCGCTTCCGCTGCTCCGGCACCCACCTGGGCCTGTGGCGGGGTTACGAGCCCACTGGCCGGCGGTTCGAGAACATCGATGAGGTGTACTTCTTCGTGTTCCAGGGCGACCGGATCGCCAAGGTGTGGGGCCTGGAGGACAACCTGGAGCGGTTCCGCCAGCTCGGACTGCTGCCGACGGTCTAGGGGCAGAGCCTGTCCAGCGTCTCCTGCAGCGCAGACTCCATCTGGCCGGACCACAGTTCGAGCCGGTCGGCCGATTCCGGGTCTTCCAGGGGTGTGGGGATCGGCGGCGGGACCAGGGTCATGGCGGCCTGGTACTGCCCGTCCGTACTGCTAAGGGCGAAGGTGCGGTAGGTCCAGAAGCCGCCCCGTCCTGCGAACCGGTCGTTGCCGTCGCAGCCCGGGGACATTCTCCACAGGCCCAGGCCATAGGGCGGGAAGTTGCCCGGGCTGGTCATCTCGCTCAGTGATGCCTGGGACAGCAGTTTCCCGCCGAAAAGCCCGGCGAAGAAGTCGTTCACGTCCGGCACCGTGGAGACCACACCGTAGGCGGCGGACCCTACTTCACCCGGAGCCTGCGCAACGTCAAAGCGCTCACCGCGCAAGGTGATGTAGCCGTGGACCAGCTTGGGGTCCTCGCGCAGGTCCCACTCCAGGAAGGTGCCCTCCAGGCCGAGCGGGGTGATCACATCCTCCAGGATCACGCGGGGATACGGCTTGGCCCGGAGCTTCTCGATCAGCAGCCCCAGCACCACGTAGTTGGAGTCTGAATACTGGAACGACCCCACGTTCCTGGCCTCCCAGGGCAGGGACGCGGTGAGCTCCAGCTGCCTCTGGATGGTGAGGCTTTCGCCCAGAAGCCGGGGGACGTCGTCGACCGTCCTCTCATTGGCAGTCTGGAACGTGGGCATGCCGGAGGTGTGGGTTAAAAGCTGCCGGACCGTGATGGGCCCGGGCGGGCGGAGGACGGTGGTGAAGCTGTCCAGCACGCCGTTCACGGGATCGTCCAGCCCGATCAGGCCGTCCTCCACGAGCTTCAGCACCGAGACTGCCGTCATCGTCTTGGTCACGCTCGCCACGGCGACCAGGTCATCCGTCTGCGCAGAGACCCGGGTGCCGAGATCCCGGACGCCATAGGCCTTCGAGAACCTCCCGCCGGGCCATCTCACTTCCGTGATGGCGGCTACCGCGCCCTGGTCGATGAAGGCGCGCATGGTGCGGTCCAGGGAGTCGGTGGCACCCTGCTGGGTGGGGGAGGGCGACGGCGTCGGCTCCTCGTAGGTGCAGGCCGAGGCAAAGAACAGTACGACGGCGGCTGTCGCCATCCTGCGCAGGAGCTTGGGTGTCTTTTTCATGGCGCCGCCGGGGCCGGGGAAGTGCCGGAAAGTAGCGGCCTTGGGCGGCGCCGTCCCAGGCCAATGGGTTGCGCGGCGCCGCAGTTTCAGTGCTTCCCATTGTAGTTTCGCGGGGGCGTTTAGGCGGCCTTGCGCCGGTAGGCAGCGATTGCGAGGGCATAGCCGGCCACCAGGATGCCGGCGAGCCAGGCGAGGGCAATCCAGATGTCGCTTCCGATTGGCTCCTGGGCGAACAGGGCGCGGACCGCGTCCACGATGGATGTCACCGGCTGGTGCTCGGCGAACCAGGCAACCGGCCCTGGCATCGAGCCCGTTGGCACAAACGCGGAACTGATGAACGGCAGGAAGATCAGCGGGTAGCTGAAGGCGCTCGCACCGTCCACGGTCTTGGCCGAGAGCCCGGCCAGCACGGCGATCCAGGTCAGCGACAGGATGAACAGGACCAGGATGCCGGCGACGGCAAGCCAGGCGGCCACGGATGCTCCGGTGCGGAACCCCATGACCAGGGCGACGGCGACGACGACCGCCACCGAGGCAAGGTTGGCTGCCAGCGAGGTCAGCACGTGCGCCCAGAGGACGCTTGAACGCGCGATCGGCATGGACTGGAACCGCTCGAAGATCCCGCCCTGGAGGTCCAGGAACAGCCTGTACGCGGTGTAGGCGACACCGGATGCAATGGTGATGAGCAGGATGCCGGGAAGCATGTAGTTGAGGTACGAACCCCCCGATCCGGTGTTGATCGCGCCACCAAACACGTAAACGAACAGCAGCATCAGCGCGACGGGGGTGACCGCCGTCGTGATGATCGTGTCCGGGCTCCGGAGGATGTGGCGCAGGGAGCGGTTGGTCAAAACCGCCGTGTCGGCGAGAACATGCGTACTCATCGTGGTTCCTTTCGCGTGTCACCGACGAGGGCCAGGAAGATGTCCTCGAGGGAGGGCTGCTTCTCCACGTATTCCACCTTGGCCGGTGGGAGGAGCTGCTTGAGTTCGGCGAGGGTGCCGTCCTGGATGATGGTGCCCTCGTGGAGGATCGCGATGCGGTCGGCGAGCTGTTCGGCCTCGTCCAGGTACTGGGTGGTGAGGAGCACGGTGGTGCCCTGTCCGGCGAGGTGCCTGACCGTCTGCCACACCTCGATCCGCGCCTGCGGGTCCAACCCAGTGGTCGGTTCGTCGAGGAAGATGACCGGCGGGTTGCCGATCAGGCTCATCGCGATGTCGAGCCGTCGCCGCATGCCGCCGGAGTAGGTGGACGCTTTGCGGTTTCCCGCCTCGGTCAGGTCAAAGCGGGCGAGCAGTTGGTCCGCGGTGGCACCGGGATTGTTGACGTGGCGGAGCCTGGCTACCAGCACCAGGTTTTCCCGGCCGGTGAGCACTTCGTCGACGGCGGCGAACTGGCCGGTCAGGCTGATCGCCTCGCGTACGGCACCGGGTTCCGTGCCGACGTCGAAGCCGTTGACGGTGGCGGTGCCCGCGTCGGCCTTGAGCAGCGTGGACAGGATCCGCACCAGGGTGGTCTTGCCGGCTCCGTTTGAGCCGAGCAGCGCAAAGACGCTTCCCGCCCTGACGTCGAAGTCGACGCCGCGCAGCACCTGCAGATCCTTGAAGGATTTCTCGATGCCCCGCACTCGGACCGCTGGCTCAGGGGAATGGTTGGTGGTCATGTCCGGTTCTCCGTTCCCGGCGCGGTTACGCGTCGCCGGCCGCGGCCTGGTTGATGGCGTCCGTCAGGCGCTTGCGCTCCTTGTTGATCCACTGGCCGTCCGAGTAGTTCTGGATGAAAGCCTCCGCGAACTCCACCGGGTCATCCCCGACGATGTCGCGGATCGGGGTGCCGTCGGCCGCGGCCCGCTCAATCAGGTCTGCGAGGTCCTCGAGCATCTGCATGAGGACATCGCCCTTGACGATGGCGCCGGCGTAGGTGAAGTAGCGTTCAAGTCCGTCGATCGCCGTGCGGTAGCGAGGGGGAAGTTGTTCCTTGCGGGCCTTGTACTGCCGCCAGCGCTTCTTGTCGTCGAATGAGCCCGTGATCTTTTCAAGCCATCCATTGGCCATGGTTACTCTCCTTGTTCCCGCGGGTGTTCTTGGTGGAGCTGTTCGATCCGTTCTGCCAGGAAGCCCCAGGTCCGCCAGAACTCTTCGAGGTACTCGGCGCCCAGGGCGTTCAGCGAGTAGACCTTGCGGGGCGGACCCTTTTCGGACGGGACCTTTTCCACGTCCACCAGGCGGCGCTGCTCGATCCTGATCAGCAGCGCGTAGACGGTGCCTTCGGCGATGTCGGAGAAGCCCTGTTCGCGCAGGCGCGCCGTGATGTCGTAGCCGTAGGCCGGCTGTGCGGCCAGGATCGCGAGGACGATGCCCTCCAGGGTGCCCTTCAGCATTTCGGTCATCTGCTTGCCCATCAAGGCCCCCTCTCAACTACTCAGTGTTACTAACTACCACTACATAGTATCGCTGACTACCGAAAGTACAAGGGCTCCGCCGAAAGCAATCCAGATGCCAGGCAGGCGGACGCGGAGAACCTTGGACGGAGTGGCTACAGCGCCTCCGGGCGTACCTTCACGGCACGCAGGGAGCGGAGGAGTGTCACTGCGGTCAGCGACCCGGCCGCCATGATGGAGGCCAGCACCACCACCTGGAACCGGCCGGCCTCGAGGGGTGAGGCGCCACCGAAGATGGCGCCCACGAAAGCGCCGGGGAGGGTCACCAGGCCGGTGGTTTTGGTCTGGTCCGTGGAGGGGATCAGGGCTGAATGCACGGCCTGGCGGGCCTGCGTGAGGGTTGCCCGGCCGGCGGTGGCTCCGAGTGCCAGCCAGCCTTCCACTTCGTCCCACTGCTCCCGCACCGCCTCGTAGAACCTGCGGCCGGCGAGGACGGCGATGCTCATGCAGTTGCCGATCACGATGCCGCCCACGGCCAGGACGTACCGCGGCGTGAACTCGATGGCCCCGGTGCCGAACACAACGCTGAGGGTCACCGCTATGCCCGCGGCCATGGTTGCCGACACCACGGCGAACCGCTGCCATGACCACGCCAGCCGGCGGGTTGCCGTCACAGACGCCACGGTGAACATGACCAGCAGTGCCGCAGCCACCCACAGGGGATCGGTGATGATGCCGCCCAGCACCAGGCTGATGAGCGCCAGCTGGGCGGCACCCCGGAGGACGGCTGCGGCGGGAGCAATGTACGACGGCGTGCGCGAGCCCCAGAGGACTCCCACCGTGAGTGCCACCAGGATGGCGAGGGCCACGAGCGTGGGCGCCAGGGTGGCAAGGGACGGCATCCTGCCAGCCTATAGGGACGGGCAGGGACGGACGCCAACCGGTCTTGCCGGTTACGTCCGTCCCTGCCCGGATCGGTAGTGAAGTTGTTTTAGCGGGTTGTTGCGCGGTTGGTGTCGCGGGAGAGCAGTAGGGCCAGGGCGATCATGGCGACGCCGAGGACGAAGTGGAGCCAGTTGTCCGCGGTGTTGACAGGGACGAAGTTGGCGGGAGTGTCCTGGCCGATGAGGAGGCCGTAGAGCCACAGAACGAGGTAGATGACTCCGCCGTAGAGCAGGTAGTTGCGGGCCTGTCCGTTGGTGCGGGACATCAGGATGCCTGCGGCTCCGAAGAGCAGGTGGACGATGTTGTGGAGTATCGAGACCTGGAAGATGCCTAGCAGGAGTGCCCCGGATTCGTGGCCTGCGAAGGTGAGCGTCTCGTAGTTGCTGGTAATGCCCGGAATGAAGCCCAGGACTCCTACCAGGAGGAAGACTGCGCCTACTGCCTGGGCTGCCTTTTGAAGGGTTGTTTTGGGTCCCGTGGCGCGGTTTGTTGTAGCCATTGGCGTGCTCCTGATTCGTTGAGGTGTGTGCTTGTGATGTCTTTGGGGGTGGAGGCTTGGGATCCCTGGTGCGGGTTTCGGGCCCGCCGCCGGGGGAGGGGAGTGTGCTCGATATCCCTGAGTTGCCCGATGTGTTGTTCGAGGTGGTGGCGCAACTCGGGCGCGGCCTTAGGTTCGGGCAGCGACTGAACCAGTTCCTCTGCCGTTGAGAGTGCTGCCCGCCCGGCCGGTGTCAGGCGGATGTTGGCGCTCCGTGCATCTGTTGCCTTTTCCTTGGCCAGGAACCCCAGGCTGTGGAGGCGGCCCAGGACCTTGCCGAGGCTTTGCCTGCTGACGCAGAGCAGTTCGGCCACGTCGGAGGCAGTGGCAGGTTCCAGTTCAGCCACCGCCTCCAGCGCATCCAGTGCCCCCTGGGTCAACCTGAGCCGCGCGAGCTGGCGGTTGACCCTGCGCTCATTGAGGCGGGCCGCGATGCTGACCAGCCGGTGGAAGGCCCACGGGTCGGCGCCCGGGATTTGGGAGTTCATGTGCCGGGGGCCGCCGGCGGGTGGTTGCTGGTTCGGATCCGGCTGCTGCCCCGCTGGGTCGCGGGGCAGCTCCGGCATCCTGTCCTGGCCGCTCACGTGTTTTGGACGTTGTCCTTGGCGTCGGTGGCGCGGTCTTTGACGTCGGTGGCGGCGTGTTGGCCTTCGGTTTTGATGTTTTGGGCTGCGTCGGTTGCGGTGGCTTTGACGTTTT